>CAZCRJ010000197.1:0-5641 GCA_964501015.1 uncultured Roseivirgaceae bacterium
AAGGGAGTTACTTTAAAAACAATTCCTTTGCCTTGGTAACAACTGCATCCAATCCATCGAGGTTCTTACCTCCTGCCGTTGCAAAAAAAGGCTGACCACCACCTCCGCCATCAATTTCCTTTGCCAGGATTTTCACAATGTCACCGGCATGGTATTTTTTCGATTCCAAAAGGGATTCACCAATCATTACTGCTACTTGTGGTTTCCCGTCAATATCAGCGGCTAATACCAGCAGTAAATTCGTGAACTGGTTACGCAATGCATAGGCAATATTTTTTAACCCTTCCGCTGTGGGAGCAATTACTTTCTCAATAATCACGTGTGCGTTACCTACTTTTTGGCCCTTTGCAGACAATTCTTCCTTAATGGTATTAGCTCGCTCCTGGTTAATGGCCTCTATCCTTTTTTCAAGGACATGTTTTTCTTCCGAAAGATTTTTAAGTGACGCTACAAGGTCTTTAGGATTTTTAAATAAGGTCCTTACTTCATCCAGTACAGCCAGTTCCCTCCGAACGTAATGTTCGGCAGTTTCTGCGGTAATGGCTTCAATCCTTCGCACCCCAGCGGCAACAGAACTTTCTGAAATAATTTTAAATAGACCAATATTTCCGGTGGCAGGCACATGTGTTCCTCCGCAAAGTTCTACCGAGAATTGAGGATCGAAGGTTACCACCCGAACAAAGTCACCATATTTTTCACCGAAAAGCGCCATCGCTCCCAATTTCTTTGCTTCTTCAAGGGATACATTTTGCCTTACATCAAGGTGAATATCTTCACGGATTTTAGTATTCACCCGGTCTTCCACCTTTTGGATTTCTTCCTGCGTCATGGCCGTAAAGTGCGAAAAGTCAAATCGAGTATGCTTTTCGTTTACTAATGAACCCTTCTGCTCCACATGCTTACCCAGCACTTCGCGTAAGGCTGCATGAAGCAAATGGGTAGCGGAATGGTTGTTCATGGTAAGCTTACGCTTTCGCTCATTTACTACAGCTGAAAATGTTGCCTGCAGGTTAACCGGTAGCTTATCCGCTAAATGAACCAGCAATTCATTTTCTCTTTTTGTATCACTGATAGTAATCTTTTCATCCGCTGATTGAATAAAGCCATTGTCACCAACCTGCCCTCCGCTTTCTGCATAGAATGGTGTTTTATCAAATACCAATTGAAAGCTTTCCTTATTCTTCTGAATCAGTTTACGGTATTTTACTATGCGAATAGTAGCCGTAAGAAAATCATACCCTATAAACTCACTCTTCTTATCGTCACCAACCAGTATCCAATCGCCAGTTTCTTTCACAGCATCCGCTTTCGACCTGGATTTTTGCTTTTGCATCGCTGCAGTAAACCCTTCTTCATCTACACTATATCCCCGCTCACGGGCTATAAGTGAAGTCAGATCAAACGGGAATCCAAACGTATCGTACAATTCAAACGCCACTGATCCTGGAACAACCTTATCTTTCAATTCAGTCTCGATCAGATCAAATCGTTTTAGGCCCTTCTCCAAGGTTTTCAGAAAGGATACCTCCTCTTCAAAAATTACTTTGCCAACATATTCATTTTGTGCGGCCAGTTCCGGAAATACATCCTTGAATTGATTGGCCAATACAGGTACAAGCGAATACAGGAAAGGCTCTTTGAAGTTCAGAAACGTATAGCCATACCGTACTGCCCTGCGTAGTATCCTTCTAATTACATAACCCGCTCCGGTATTGGAAGGCAACTGCCCATCAGCAATAGTAAAGGCCACTGCACGTATATGGTCTGCCAGCACGCGAATGGCGATATCCGTTTTTTCATTTGTACCATATGTAATCCCGGCTGAAGATGAAATAAAATCGATCAGTGGTTTGAAAACGGTAGTATCATAGTTGGAAGTTTTACCCTGGATGGCCATGCACAATCGTTCGAAGCCCATGCCTGTATCCACATGTTGTGCGGGTAGTTTTTCAAGAGAGCCATCGGCCTTCCGGTTAAATTCCATGAACACCAGGTTCCAGATTTCAATAACCTGTGGGTGATCATTATTAACCAATTCTCTGCCCGAAATTTTCTTAATCTCTTCTTCAGACCGGAGATCGATGTGGATTTCTGAGCATGGTCCGCAAGGGCCTGTCTCGCCCATTTCCCAGAAATTATCTTTCTTGTTTCCGGGCAGAATTCGTTCTTCCGGAACAATGGACAACCAAAAGGATTTCGCATCACTATCCATAGGAAGGTTATCACCTTTATCCCCACCAAAAACCGTTACGTAGAGTCGCTCCTTTGGCAACTTGAATTCTTCAGTTAGTAATTCCCAAGCCCACTCAATAGCCTCCTTTTTGAAGTAGTCACCAAATGACCAGTTACCCAGCATCTCGAACATGGTATGGTGGTATGTATCTATCCCAACTTCTTCCAGGTCGTTATGCTTACCGCTTACCCTTAGGCATTTTTGAGTATCCACTATCCGCTTGCTTTTGGGAACAGCATTGCCTAAAAAAAAGTCTTTAAACTGCACCATACCAGAATTGGTAAACAGCAGCGTAGGATCATTTTTAAGCACGAGTGGCGCTGAAGGCACAATAAGGTGTGCTTTCTTTTCGAAAAAAGTTAAAAACTTCTGCCTGATAGCTCCTGAATCCATTGTAAGCACTTTATAAATTGCTTTAAATCATTATATTAGCCACCCCTAATTTAAGTAGCGGTAGCACCTTATAGTTTAGGGCACAAAATTAAGAGGCCATAGATGAGAATATGCAGATTTCATTGATTTTTTTACGTGTCAGCACAGCTTACTAAATATCGATACAATACCATTACCTGTCGCTATGAGCCCATCAAGCCTGGCATAAGGAAATTCCTTTTCACCATTTTCATATTTCTGTCAGTAAGTGCATCCCTTTTCTTTACGCTATTGCTTTTGCATAGCAACTGGATAACCACCGTTGAGGAAGTTTCTTTGAAAGCCGAAAACAAAGCACTTTCAGAACATCATAAAATACTTTCGGGTGAACTTAATACCATTAAGTCTTCGCTTGTTGCATTGGGGCAGGATGACAGACTTGTACAACAAAATTTGATTGCCAGTAAAACACCCGATACTATACTGGAATCGTTGCCGGTTGTAGAAACCAAGAACACAAGCCTTGATTTCAAAGAGTTGCTGAGCGCTACCACCACACGTGTTAATTCGCTTATGAATTCTGTACTCCATTCCAATGATTATTTTGGAAAGTCTGTTTCATTGAGTAACGATGACATTACTCATCTGGCCAATATTCCTGCCCTTCAACCAATCGATAATCCCGAATTAACCCGTCTTGCCTCCGGTTTCGGAGACCGTATTAATCCATTTCACAAAGCTGAATATTTTCACCGGGGTATAGATTTCATGGCCCCGAGGGACACAAAAGTTTATGCGAGTGGCGATGGTAAAGTGGTTGAAGTAAAAAGGAGTAAACTGCCCATGGGCGAAGGAAATGTTATAGAAATAGATCATGGTAACCGGTACAAAACGCGCTATACACACCTGGGAGAAATACAGGTAAAACCCGGTCAGCATGTTTCGAAAGGAACCATAATTGCCCTGATTGGAATGTCAGGGGGCAGTGTATCTCCGCATCTTCATTTCGAGGTATTAAAAAACAACAAGCATGTAGATCCGGCAGGATTTATTATGGAAGGGATTTCACCTTCCGACCATGTTGCCTTACTCGTATTGGCAGGTTTTAAAAATCAATCATTGGATTAAGATGGCAAACCGCAGGTACCGATATAATCCATCAACGTTGCAGTATGAACCAATTGTGCCATCAACAAGACTATTTGCGAAGCGGTTGTCACTTTATCTATTGCTGGGATTTCTGACGGCATTACCCGCAGCATATTGGTACATCGATAAATTTAACTCCCTTCAGGAACAACATCTTATTCAGGTAAATGAACAACAAATCCGGAAGTGGAATAAACTGACCCTGGAGATTTCCCAGGCGTATTCAGTATTGGATAATCTGGTCAAGAAAGATGATCATTATTACCGTACGCTTCTGGATCTGGAGCCCTTGGATAATTCAATTCGTCAAGCTGGTATTGGTGGAACAGAACGAAGACTATCCGATGTAAAAACATATGCGCTTATTAATGGAAGTTATGAACGAGTGGAGAAATTAAAGAAACAGGTTGACATAGCCCGACAATCCTTCGAGCAACTGAAAGAACGTACCGACCTGAAAACTAGTATGATGGCGTCCACACCTGCCATACAGCCCATTGACAAAAAGCAATTGAGAACCTTGCACCTTACTTTTGGCATGCGTATGCATCCGATATTTAACGTTATGATGGACCATAAGGGCCTTGACATTACTGCAGCATTTGGAACACCCGTTTATGCTTCGGCCGATGGCCGAATATCAATGGCTTATTACTCACAGTCATATGGCAATGTGGTCTATATCGATCATGGCTTCAACTATGAAACCCGTTACGCCCATTTACAGAAGTTCAAGGTTAAACCCGGTAATTATGTAAAACGTGGAGAAGTAATTGGATATGTAGGTAACTCTGGCGTCTCCACTGCACCCCATTTACATTATGAAGTATACTATAACGGAATACCGGTTAATCCCATCTACTTCTTCCAACGCGATCTTAAACAGAAGGAGTATCAAAAAATTATTGAACCCCATACGTTGAGCAATCCGTAATGAATCAAATTGCCCGAAGAAAGAACTTCCGACCCGGTATCCAGCACGCCTTGGATGTCCTTCTGAATTTAAAAACGCTTGCTTTTTACAACCAAATCTTATGATTTATCCGGCTGAATGGTTCACAAAAAAAAGATTTCACGAAGTGCCTGTTCCAATTGACGTTAAAGGATTATTTACTTACCTTGCCCAACAAGATGGCGTATAAGGAAAAAGAAATTGAGAAACTGTACTTCTCCATAGGAGAGGTAGCCGAACAGTTTAACGTGGCACCATCCCTCATCCGTTTCTGGGAGTCAGAGTTTGATATCATCAAGCCAAAAAAAAATCGGAAAGGAAATCGTCAGTTTACGAAGGAAGATATTGAGAATGTACGCACTATTTATCACCTGGTAAAGGAAAAAGGATTCACGTTGCAGGGCGCTAAAGAAATGCTCAGGAACGATACGGATTCCGTTAAGGATAAAATTGAATTAATTGATTCCCTCAAGCATGTCCGCTCCTTTCTTGTAGAACTGCGCCAGCGACTTCACTAACGAATTTCATATTGATTTTTTAGGTACTGAAATCCATTCTTATGGATTTTTTTTATTTTTCCGTAAAACAACTATAAGACATATGATCGACCAAAACCGATTGGCTTTAGTTGCCCTTCATTTTATACCGGGTATAGGTGATTACACCATTCGTCAACTGATTAGTTATTGTGGATCAGCAGAAAAAGTTTTTACAACACCTAAAGGCAAGCTCCTTAAAATCCCGGGCATTGGATCCGTACTTGCCGAAACCCTTATTAAGGGAAAATCATTCGAAAAAGCCGAAAAAGAGTTGATACGTGCGGAACAGGAATCCACTGAAATACTTTTCTATTCAGACAAAAAATATCCATCCCGGTTAAAACAACTTCCGGATGCTCCCAGTATGCTGTATTGTAAAGGCAATGTTGACTTTGA
>CAZCRJ010000198.1:0-5632 GCA_964501015.1 uncultured Roseivirgaceae bacterium
ATCATCGCTAAAACCTGTTTGTATGGCACACGAACATCTCCATAAATGGTATTCCCCTAACCTGGGCCGGGATATGGCTACGCTTGCGTTCGGAACACGAGGTTACCCTGTTATTTTGTTTCCCACCTCAATGGGCAGCTATTATGAGAACAAAGATTTCAAATTAATTGACAGCGTCTCCTGGTTTTTGGATGAAGGGCTCATTAAAATTTACTGCCCGGATGGAATCGACTCCATGAGTTGGTATAATAAAAGCGTGCATCCATCACAACGGGTAATGAATCATATCTGGTACGATAAGTTTTTGCACGAAGAACTTGTTCCACTAATGCAGCGCGAAACAGGCGTGCACAAAGTGGCTACCGCAGGATGCAGTTTTGGCGGATACCATGCTACCAATTTTGCTTTTCGCCATCCTGATGTAGTAAAATATGTTTTCAACATGGGTGCTGCTTTTGATATCCGTGATCAGATGGATGGGCATTACGATGACAATGTCTATTTTAACAATCCTCCTGATTTTATACCCAACGCAGAGAACCATCACTTCCACGACATGTTTGTGATATTGGGTACCGGCACCCACGATATGTGCTGGGGTGCCAATGAACAGATGGCAACCATTCTCAGAAACAAGGGAATCAACCACTGGCTCGATGTGCGTCATGAGCGACCGCATGACTGGCCCGCCTGGCGCGAAATGTTTCCGCACTACCTCTCATTAATCCGATAATTTAAACTATACCTATGAAAAAAATTGGAATCCTCCACGGCATGGAACGCTCCTTCCCGGAAGCCTTCGTTGAACGTATTAACAAAATGGGCCTGAACGATATTGTTGCCGAGCCCGTGATGATCGATAAAGTAGAACAAGGTGACCCAACAGAATATGCAGTAATCATAGACCGCATTTCACAGGACATCCCCTTCTACCGGGCTTACCTTAAAAATGCTGCGATCTGTGGAACAGCTGTAATCAACAATCCCTTCTGGTGGAGCGCAGATGAAAAGTTTTTTAACAATGCCTTAGCGTTGAAGCTTGGGGTACCCGTTCCAAAAACGGTGTTGTTGCCTTCACATGACAAGCCCACCGATACCAGTGATGAGTCGTTCCGGAACCTGAAGTTTCCGTTATCGTGGGAAAAAATATTTGACTACATCGGATGGCCCGCCTATATGAAACCACACTCCGGAGGCGGATGGAAGAGCGTGTACAAACTCAACAACATGGATGAGTTCTTTCATGCCTATAAAGAAACCGGTCAGTTGGTGATGATGTTGCAGGAAGAAATAATTTTTGATGAATACTTCCGCTGCTATTGTATTGGGGGCAAGCATGTTCGCGTAATGCAGTATGAACCACGCAATCCGCACCACCTGCGGTATGTGATCAACGGAACACCCGCCTCTGCCAAATTAGTTAAAACCGTTCACGATTATGTGTTGCAACTCAACCATGCCTTGGGGTATGATTTCAATACTGTTGAAATGGCGGTACGAAATGGCATTCCCTATGCAATAGACTTCTGTAACCCGGCACCCGATGCAGATGTGCATTCCGTAGGCCAGGAAAATTTTGAATGGGTGGTAGAACATGCTGCCAAGGTTGCCGTAGAACGTGCTCAGCAATTCAAGCCCGGTAAGGATAACCTAACCTGGGGAACATTTGTCAGCAATTCTGTTGGCTCCTTTTTGAAAAGCAATGCCCCAAAAGAAAAAGCACCGGCAAAACCAAAAGCAACCAAGAAATAACGTAAGCTACACCTGAGCGATAAGATTTGTGTCTATGGAAAAATTTACACTGGGCATTGAAGAGGAGTACATGGTGATTCACCCTGAAACACGGGAACTGACTTCACACGATCAGAAAATTGTTGAACTGGCGCAGCACGTGCTGAATGACCAGGTGAAAGCTGAAATGCACCAGGCTGTTGTGGAAGTGGGCACCGGCATTTGCGCCAACATAACTGAAGCATCACACGACATTCGTAATTTAAGGAGAAGCGTTTGTGGCATTGCACGTGATCTGGGCTTGCGTATAGGTGCTGCGGGTACACATCCATTCTCACACTGGTCGAAGCAGCTCATTACCCCTAACCCACGGTATGATGCCATCGTTAATGAAATGCAGGAAGCCGCACGGTCCAATTTAATTTTTGGATTACATGTGCATGTGGGAATGGCCGATAAAAATATGGCGATTCACATTGTGAATACCATCCGCTATTTTCTTCCACACGTGTATGCCCTTTCGTGCAACAGTCCGTTTTGGGAAGGCCGAAATACAGGGTTTAAATCGTTCCGCACCAAAGTATTTGATAAGTTTCCGCGTACAGGTTTACCTGATTATTTCAACGACTGGGATGATTTCAAAAACTATGTAAACCTGCTGATCAAAACAGGGTGTATCGACAACGCCAAAAAAATATGGTGGGATATCCGGGTTCATCCATTCTTTGATACCATTGAGTTCCGCATCTGTGATGTGCCCATGCGCGTGGAAGAAACACTTGCCATTACGGCTGTTTTCCAGGCACTGGTTGTAAAACTCTATAAACTGCGCAAACAGAACATGAGTTTTATTGTGTACACCCGTGCCCTCATCAACGAAAACAAATGGCGGGCTTGCCGCTATGGTATTGATGGCAAGCTCATTGACTTTGGTAAGCAGGAGGAAATTGACACACGCGCCCTGATTAAGGAGTTGCTGGAATTTGTGGATGATGTGGTAGATGATCTCGGAAGTCGCGAGGCCATTAACTATGTACACACCATGCTGGAACAGGGCACCGGTGCCGATCGCCAATTGGCTGTTTTTCACCATACGGGAAGTCTGGAAAAGGTTGTAGACTACATTGTAGAGGAAACAGTTAAAAACTGTTGATTATCTTTGCACTAAATATAATCGTTTGACTTCCATTGATACCATTAGGATTGCAGTGCTGGATTTGTATGAAGGTGTTGCCAACGAAGGCATGCGCGGTATTCAGCAACTCATCCAGGAGTTTACTGCCGATTCACATCTTCCGGTAATTTTCAACATCTACGATGTCCGTTCGAAGTACGAAGTTCCCGGCCTCGACTATGATATATACATCAGTTCCGGTGGGCCTGGTAGTCCGCTCGAAAGTGAAGGATCTGTGTGGGAACAACGCTACTTTGCCCTGATGGATGCCATTCATGTACACAACTATTGTTATCCTGAACGAAAAAAGCATGTATTCCTCATTTGCCATTCGTTTCAGTTGTATTGTCGCTATTACGGCTATGCCACGGTAAGCCTGCGCAAGAGCACTTCCTTTGGGGTGATGCCCGTGCATAAAACGGATGAGGGCATGCATGAACCCCTCTTCCGGAGCCTGAATGATCCCCTGTGGGCGGTTGACTCCCGCGAATACCAGATTACCAATCCTAATCTTCATAAACTTAAAGAACACGGTGGCGCCATCCTGGGTATTGAAAAATACAGGCCGCACGTAAACCTTGACCGAGCCATTATGGCTATACGCTTTAATGATGCCATAATTGGAACACAATTCCACCCGGAAGCCGATGCTCCCGGTATGCGTATGTATTTGTTGCGGGAAGACAAAAAAGAACTTGTCATCGACAAGCACGGGGAACAGAAATACTGGGATATGCTCGATCACCTGAATGATCCGGATAAAATCATGGCCACCTATCATGCCGTATTGCCACGCTTTCTCATGATGGGGCTTCGCGCACAATTAACTACGCTGGCATCATGATATTGGCATTGCGCGAGGCTTTCAATCAGCAGTTCTCCGAGGCACAATACGATCGCTTTCTGGGTGACCTTGACAAGGCACACAATTTCCACATCACCTTTCGGATAGCTGAAACACCGGTATTCATTGGCCGTGATTTTAAACATAAATTATTCAACGCTTCCGACAGCATTATTGACTTTCTCGTGCGCGATGATTTCAAACACATCACCGAAAAGGCCATTCCTGATAATCTTCGCGTTCCCAGCGAAGATGGACACACCCTTTTTCTGGCCCTGGATTTTGCGGTAGTGCGCGATGAGCACGGTGAACTGCAGCCACGGCTAATCGAAATGCAGGGATTTCCTTCATTATATTGTTTCCAGGATTTTATTGCAACCCAATTCCGTCAGCATTTTCCGGTTCCGGAAACAATGCAATCCCATTTCGGATTATCCAGTGAAGCGTATCAGCAACTGATCAAACGTGTGCTTTTGAATGGTCATGCACCAGAGGAAGTAGTATTGCTGGAAATTGATCCGCTCAAGCAAAACACTGCCATCGATTTTATAATCACACAAGCCTATACTGGAATTGAACCTGTACACATCGGGGATGTAAGGCGTGAGGATAGGAAATTATTCTATCACAAGAACGGCAGGAAGATTCACATCAAACGTATTTATAACCGTGTAATTTTTGATGAATTGATCAGGCGAACGGATTTGACGCTTGAGTTTAACCTTACCGAGGATGTTGATGTTGAGTGGGCAGGGCACCCGAACTGGTTTTTCAGGATTAGTAAATACACCATGCCCTTCATTAAAAGTGAGTATGTACCCGAATGTAAATTCCTCAACGACTATTCAACTTTTCCTGAAGACCTGGAGAATTATGTACTAAAACCCCTGTTCTCCTTTTCCGGCAGTGGCGTTATCTTCAATCTTCAGCCTGGAGACCTTCAGGCTATCCCTGAAGGGGATCGCCATAATTTTATGCTTCAGCGAAAGGTTGCCTATGCGCCCGTCATCCAGGCCCCGGATGGTTTGGTGAAAACCGAAATTCGGTTACTCTTTCTCTGGGAAAACGGCCAAGCTCGGCCACGCCTGGTCACCAACCTGGTTCGGTTAAGCCGCGGTGAGCTGATCGGTGTTAAGTTCAACAAGAATAAAACCTGGGTGGGTGGTACTGTTGGTTTTTTTGAATCATAAAAAAAGGGAGTCACGCTCCCTTATTCCATAGCTGAATACAATCATCAGCGAACTAATATCGATACTTCATCTGCCACCTTCTGGTTGAATTCAAAAGCAAGCTTTTGATAATTTACGAGGTCGATGATAGTGCCGATCAAGCACAACCCTGCCGTAAATAAATACAGTAGTCCCATGCCAATCTGCCCCATCAGAAAACGATGCACGCCTGCAATAACGATTAATCCGAGTAACGCGGTAATGAGGATTACCTGCGGATCCTTCCGCCTGGAACGGTAAACATTGGTAAACGTTCGTGTCTTTTCATCGTCCCAATCTTTAATGAGGTTCTGAACATACACCATTTCTTCTCCGGTAAGTTCAGGCATGAAATCAAGGATTTTGGCCATAGCGTTTAATGTGGGTTAGGGTAAGTGAAAGTATTCTATAAACTAAAATAATTATGGCAAAGATTCCTAATGGATGCATCTGGAACGACTGGGTAACTTCTCCTTTGAACAGTAGCGAAATGGAACGTCCCAGTCCGCAGCCGGGGCAAAAATCAAAACCCAGACTAGAAAACGGACAAAGGGTAATATGATTATCGGTTGTAGGGTTATAGAGGGCAAGTGCCATAAGTCCTAACGTCCAGATGATGGCTTCCCAAGGAAATTGCCTGATGCGCTGTAATGTGTTCACGATGATTGATCTGTA
>CAZCRJ010000199.1:0-5632 GCA_964501015.1 uncultured Roseivirgaceae bacterium
GCTAATGAACTCAGCAAAATGACTAGTCAACAATTTTTCATTTGAACTTAAGGGCATAGTACCTTCATTGATTTACGAAGGTAAGCCGATCAACTGAATAATGCACCGGCAATAGTGGCGGTCATCATGGTTGCAAGGGATGCTGCCATGAGTGCGCGTAATCCGAGTCGTGATAAATCACCCTGCCGGTTTGGGGCCATCCCTCCTATTCCCCCGATTTGTATCGCTATCGAACTGAAGTTCGCAAAACCACATAACGCATAGGTTGATATGATGATGGATTTATTGCTTAGCACTCCCATGGTCTTCATTTCAGCCAATCCCAGATATGCCACAAATTCATTGATGACTAGTTTCTGCCCAAGCAGGCTGCCAACATAGATCGTCTCTGACCAATCAACACCCATAACGAAGGCAAAAATCCGAAATACTTGTCCGAAGATATATTGTAATGAAAAGCCGGTAAAAGATCCATTGGTTGTAGTCTGAACCCATGTATTTAATCCAGTCCATGCACCGAAACCATCAACCAAAATCCAGTTTATCGCATAAATGATTGCAATAAAGGCGAGTAGCATACCCCCAATATTAAGGGCAAGTTTTATTCCATCGCCTGCCCCCGTGGCAAAGGCATCTATAACATTCACTCCTATCGACTCTTTATTCACATTAAGTTCACGATCAATTTTTTCCGGTTCATTTTCCGGTAAAAATATTTTTGCCATCACAATGGCTGCAGGCGCATTCATGATGGAAGCGCTTAACAGGTAGGTGGCAAATTTCCCATATTGTTCCGGATCGCCTCCACCCAAAAATGTTATGTACGCCCCCATTACACTACCAGCAATGGTGGCCATTCCTCCTGTCATTAAACAATGAAGTTCTGACTGCGTCATGCGGGCAATAAACGGCCGTACCAATAAAGGTGCCTCCGTCTGGCCTAGAAAAACATTCCCTGCAGCCGATAGACTTTCTGCCCCGGAAAGACGCATGGTCTTAGTCATGATCCAGGCAAATACATATACTATTTTTTGCAATACTCCGAGGTAATACAATCCTGCTGTTACAGAGGAGAAAAAAATAACCATGGGTAATGCCTGAAAGGCAAATAAAAACCCGAGTCCATGACGGGTACCTTCCTTATTATCGCTGTTAAAGGCCAGATCGCCAAACAGGAATTGCGCACCACGGGCAGCAAAACTCAGGAATGTTACAAAGCCATCACCCAGTGTACTAAATCCGCGCTGAACGAACGGGACTTGTGAAATCAATAAGGCAATGATTATCTGTAAAATCAACCCGGACGCAACCAACTTCCAGTCGACTTTCTTTTTGTATGCAGAAAATAAAAAGGCAATGATGATAATGACGCCCAGTCCAATTATGCCGCGAAGGTAATCCATTGTTTAAGGTAAGGTTCCAGGTTCAACGTTTAAGGCCTGACAGTTCACTGGTTTCAACCCTCAAGGTATGAGAACAGAATCTGCATACGATCAATTTCGCTTACTCAACTCATCGCGGAGTTTAGCGGCTCGTTCATAATCTTCTTTATCGATGGCTTCTTTAAGCAGTTCGTTTAATTTATCGATTGAATAGTTTTTTAGATCATCGCCTTTTCGGGCAGCAGGTTCTCTTTTGCCTTTTGTTTTTTGTTCTACTTTAGGCTCCACATCTTCTTCCTGCTCATCCGTAAGCACAATACCTGCTTCGGCCAGAATGGTTTCAAAAGTAAAAATAGGGGAATCAAAACGAAGGCCTATCGCGATAGCATCGGAGGGACGGGCATCGATTTCTGTTCGTTTTAATCCATCAGAGCAAACGATTTTTGCAAAAAATACACCTTCTTTCAGATCGGAGATGACAATTTCCTCTACTGTAAAATGAAAGTTGTTGGCAAATGACTTAAACAGATCATGAGTCATCGGCCGGTTAGGGACAATCTTTTCAATCTCAATGGCGATGGCTTGAGCTTCAAACATTCCGATAATAATAGGTAGTCGTCTGTTGCCTTCTGTTTCACCTAATACCAGGGCGAAAGACCCTGTTTGCGATTGACTGGAAGATAGTCCGAGTATTTCTAATTTTATCTTTTCCACAATTACCTGGCGGCTTTGATTGCCTCGTTTAATTTCGGTAAAATTTCAAAAGCATCCCCAACAATTCCGTAATCGGCTGCTTTAAAAAAGGGTGCATCAGCATCTTTATTGATCACTACAATACACTTTGATGAATTAACACCTGCCAGGTGCTGAATGGCTCCTGAAATACCAATAGCACTATATAATTGAGGTGCTACTTTCACCCCGGTCTGCCCTACGTGTTCATGATGCGGTCTCCAACCCATGTCGGAAACCGGTTTACTGCAGCCGGTTGCCGCTCCCAATGTTTTCGCTAAATCTTCTATCATACCCCAATGCTCTGGTCCTTTCATGCCACGACCACCAGATACCACTATATTGGCTTCAGGTAACAAGATTTCACCGGTTGCCTTTTCGGAAGATGTGATTTTAGTGGCAAAATCTGAATCCTGCAACGTTACGGAAAAAGGTGTAACGGAAACAGATACTCCTACCTCCTTCACTTCCGCTGCATTCTTTTTTATGCCAATTACTTTTTTGTCCTTCGTCATCACCACTCTGGCAAATGCTTTTCCTGTATAAATACTCCGTTTCACAATAAATCCTGACGAAGTATCGGGAACCTCCACCACATTAGTAGCTAAACTTGCACTTACTTTTGCTGCTACTCGTGCTGCGACAGGTGTACCGAGTGACGAGTCTGCCAGTATCAGTACATCTGAACCTTCACTGGTCATTGCTGATGCAAGAACAGCGGCATACGCCTGAATAACACCCTGGTTTAATTTCGTATCAGTGGCATGCAATACTTTTTGCGCCCCGTATTTACCCAAATTCTCCAATTCATTAGCCTCCACTTCCCCCAGGGCAATAGCAGTAACAGATCCATTCATAGCGTGTGCAAAAGCCACCGCTTCAAGTGAATTCTTTTTTACTTTTCCTTCAGCACTTTCTACAAAAACCAATATGTTCATATGTCAAGAATCAAAAAAATAATACAATTATTCGTTACAAAACTTTTGCTTCATTCTTAAGTAAGCTTACCAACTCCTGAACATTATCTGAAGCTACCATTTTAACCGATCCCTTTGGAGGTGGTAATTCGAATTGCTGCACCGTAACACCACTATCTACCGCGACCGCTTCAACCACTTTCAATGGCTTCGTTCTGGCAGACATTATACCACGCATATTCGGTATCTTCCATTCTGCAATGGGCTCCTGGCATCCGGCCACAAAGGGTAAATTTACTTCCAGGTATTCTTTACCTCCTTCTATTTCCCGTGCAAGCTTGGCGGTATTTCCGTCTATATCAAGTTTCATAACCGGAGAAATTGATGGAATACCAAGCAGTTCACCCACGATACCATGAACGGCACCGCTGTTATAATCAATGGATTCTCTGCCCATCAGAATTAAGTCATACCCGCCTGCTTTGGCCTGTTCGGCAATTTGTGAAGCCACAAAAAAGGAATCAGCAGGATAAGCATTAACGCGGGTAGCATCATCAGCTCCGATGGCCAGCGCTTTCCGTATGGTAGGTTCTGTGTCTGAAAGACCGACATTAATGACGGTTACCGATGCCCCGGCAGAATCCTTTAACTCGACAGCACGGGCAAGAGCATAATCATCATAGGGGCCTATTATAAATTGAACCCCATTGCCATCGAACTTGGTATTGTTATCAATAAAAGCAATCTTAGAGGTTGTGTCAGGTACATGCGAAATACAAACCAGAATTTTCATTATACGCGTTTCGAGGGTTAATCGTTCATCATTTTAAAGGGCTCAAGATAAAGCATAATATTTGAAATTTGGAACAACAAAAAATCAAAATTCCGATGAATTCCTCACGTGTTAATCAACTTCTTAAGTTTTTGGAAGAATCACCTGATGATCCGTTTGTCCGTTACGCCCTGGCGCTGGAATATAAAGCTACTGACCCCGAACAAGCTTCACGCCTATTTGACTACCTTCTGGAGAATCACCCCGATTACCTTCCCACGTATTACCAGGCTGGGCAATTTCTTGAAGAACGGGGCATGCTAGTGGAAGCACGAAAACGTTATCAACATGGAATGCTACTTGCCGCCCAACAGAACAATACAGGGGCACTTAAGGAATTGAAAGCGGCTTATGCGTTGCTTGACGAGGAGTAAACCATTAGAATGGCATATCCGTATCATTACCAGAAACAGGTGGCTCCTCTTCCGGTTTGATCTGGTTGATGCGGCTCTCACGGGTAATCATTCCGCCAAATGGATTATCGGAAGGTGTTGGTGAATCAAAATCTGCAAACTTGGTGTATTTGCCAATAAACTTAAGTTTTGCTGTACCGGTCGACCCATTCCTATGCTTGGAAATGATCACCTCGCCCATGCCTTGTGTGGGCATCCCTTCTTCATCAACGGTAATCTTATAGTATTCAGGACGATAGAGGAAAATTACCATATCTGCATCTTGCTCAATAGAGCCCGATTCACGTAAGTCGGAAAGCTGCGGACGCTTATCTCCACCACGTGTTTCAACCCCACGGCTTAATTGAGACAACGCCAGAACAGGTACATTTAATTCTTTGGCGATACCCTTCAAGGCCCGTGAGATGGATGCTATTTCCTGTTCACGGTTTCCGCCCGCATCTCCCCGCATCAGTTGAAGGTAATCAACAATGATTAGCTGAATACCATGCTCTGCTTTTAGCCTACGGCTTTTGGCCCGAAGTTCCAGAATGGATAGTGCCGGGGTATCGTCAATGTATATAGGAGCCGATGAAAGTCGATTCGTTTTATGCACTAATTGCTGCCATTCAAATTCGGCAAGTTGACCTCTGCGAATCTTCTCCCCTTCCAGTTCAGCTTCTGCTGAAATCATCCTGTTCACCAACTGCACGGAGGCCATTTCCAGAGAAAAAATAGCGACCGGTCGCTTAAAGTCTACCGCTGCATTACGCATAGCGGAAACCACAAAAGCAGTTTTACCCATACCCGGACGTGCGGCAATAATCACCAGGTCGGATGGCTGCCAGCCGGAGGTCATCCTGTCAAGTGAGGTAAAGCCCGATGGCACACCCGTAAGCCCGTCTTTATGTTCTTTCAGTTTCTGAAGTTCCGTGATGGCACGGTACATCAGGTTTTTCATGTTGTCGTAATTCTTGCGCAGGTTGGAGTCGGATATTTCAAATATCGATTGCTCCGTTTTGTCCAGTAACTCAAACACATCAATGGTGTCTTCATAGGCATCCTGATGAATTTGAGAAGCAATCTGAATCAGGTCACGCTTGATGGCCAATTCAATTACCACACGGGCGTGGTATTCTATGTTGGCTGCCGAGCTAACTTTGGATGTCAATTCTGCAATGTAATAAGCGCCTCCCACCAATTCTATCTTAGCATTTTTACGCAACTGATTTACCACGGTGCGCATATCCACCGGCTCGGAGCCTTTGAATAATTCAATTATGGACCGGTAGATTTCCTGATGGGCTTCAGAATAAAAATGCTCCGGTTTAAGAAATTCAACAACTGCGTTAAGCGCACCCTTTTCTAACATGAGTG
>CAZCRJ010000200.1:0-5630 GCA_964501015.1 uncultured Roseivirgaceae bacterium
CTGGTGAATAATATCTCACCCGCTCCGCGTTCCTGCACTTCC
This sequence comes from uncultured Roseivirgaceae bacterium, assembly GCA_964501015.1. Lineage (GTDB taxonomy): Bacteria > Bacteroidota > Bacteroidia > Cytophagales > Cyclobacteriaceae > UBA2336. Next base: position 43 of record CAZCRJ010000200.1, read on the forward strand.
TTTGCCCAGGAGAAAAGCTTTTTGTCGGTTGGGGTTTTACCGCCATGGGTATGCACAATCCAGGCATTGCCTGTTTTGCGGGCATCAATTGCCAGCACAATACATTGTGATCCAAAGGCCTTTGAAAGATCATCGATTAGGGAAGGATTTTTTACGGCAGAGGAATTCACACTTACCTTATCTGCACCGGCTTCCAGAAGAGGGGCAACGTCCTGTACTGAACTTATTCCACCGCCTACAGTGAACGGAATATTGATATGTCGAGCAATGTCTCTTACCAGGTCGGCAAATGTTTTTCGTTCCTCCTGTGTAGCAGAGATGTCAAGAAATACCAGTTCATCCGCGCCTTGTTCCGCATAGGTAGCAGCCAGTTCCACAGGATCACCAGCATCGCGTAGATTCAAGAAATTGATGCCTTTAACCGTACGACCGTCTTTAATATCAAGGCAGGGAATAATTCGTTTGGTTAGCATTTAAAATCGTTGTTTGTTGTAAGTTATTCGTTTTTCGGGTTTCATTCAGTCAGTTAATTCGTCAAGTTGAATCTTTCCTTCATAAATGGCTTTACCAACGATTACTCCATATACACCCGTTTCTTTTAACCTTACCAGGTCTTCTTTTGAGCTAACACCACCACTGGCGATAAGCTTGATATCCGGAAATTCGGCCAGGAGTTTTTGGTATAACGACACGTTCGGGCCGCTCAGCATTCCATCGGTGCTGATGTCAGTGCAGGTTACGTAATGAATTCCCAGGTTCTGGTAATTCGAAATGAAATCCCAGATCGACAACTCAGAAGTTTCAGTCCATCCATGCACGGCAATCTTCTCAACCCGCACATCTGCACTTAGGATGATTTTGTCAGCTCCGAATTCAGTTATCCAAATGCTTACTTTTTCTGGCTCTTTGACCGCAATACTTCCAAGGTTAACCTGATGAACACCGCTTTCAAGTAATTTCCTTATATCTGTTTTAGTTTTAATTCCACCGCCAAAATCAATCGTAAGCCGCGTTGAGGAACAAATTCGTTGGATCACTGACCAGTTCACCACTTTACCTTGTTTGGCACCATCCAGATCAACCAAATGCAGATGATTTAGCCCTGCATCCTCGAACATCTTTGCTACTTCCAGCGGATCGTCATGATAGACTTTCTTCTGGTCGTAGTTACCCTGCGAAAGGCGAACACATTTTCCATCGATGATATCTATTGCAGGAATAATTTTCATACGTTCATTATGATTTTATGTCAAGAAAAGTCTTCAATAGTTGTTCACCTACCGTTGCTGATTTTTCCGGATGAAATTGAACTGCATAGAAATTGTCTTTCTTCATGGCCGCGCTAAAGGGAACGGCATATTCACAAATCGCAGTGGTGTATGCATTTACCGGAACAAAATAACTATGGACAAAGTACACGCTGCTGTTCTCAAACGATTTATCAGGCCAATTATCGGAAATGGTAAGCGTGTTCCATCCCATGTGTGGAACCTTAAAGTCTTTAGAGGGGATGAATTGCCTTACAGTTTCTTCGAAGATGCCCAGGCATGATGTATTATTTTCTTCAGAAGAAGAACACAGTAATTGCATACCAAGACAAATACCCAATACAGGTTGTTTTAAACCAATGATTACCTGATCAAGTTTTTTATTTCGGAGAAATTCCATTGTTGTGCTGGCTTCACCAACACCCGGAAAAATAACCTTATCGGCTGCATTGATTTCTTCAGGCTCATCCGTAACACTGTATGAAACGCCAATTCGTTCGAGTGCGTATGAAACTGATTGTATGTTTCCGGCATTATACCGTATTACTGCAATTTTCATAATGTTCCTTTAGTGGAGGGAAGTTCATTTCCTTCTTTACGAACTGCCATTTTAACTGCTTTTGCAAAAGCCTTAAAAATGGATTCGATCTTATGATGCTCGTTGCTGCCCTCAGCTTTTATGTTCAGGTTACACCGGGATGCATCCGAAAATGATTTAAAGAAATGCAAAAACATTTCTGTTGGCATTTCACCAATCTTTTCACGTGTAAAGGCTGCCTCCCATACCAGCCAAGGCCTGCCGCCAAAATCCAGTGCTACTTGTGCCAGGCAATCATCCATCGGTAGCGTGAAGCCATAGCGTTCTATACCACGCTTATCGCCAAGCGCTTTGTTAAAAGCCTCCCCCAAAGCAAGGGCAGTATCTTCAATGGTATGGTGTTCATCAATGTGTAGATCTCCTTTTACTGAAACAGAGAGATCGAGTTTTCCATGACGGGCAAGTTGATCGAGCATATGGTCGAAGAACCCTAACCCGGTTTGAATAGATGAAATTCCAGTTCCATCAAGATTTAGGTGGATGGTAACGTCTGTTTCCTTTGTGGTTCGCCTTACAGAAGCTTTTCGATTTGGCGAAGTTAGAAACCTATAAATTTCTTCCCAGGAAGTTGTAGTTAATGAGCAGACATCATGAAGTTCATTTAATGACGCAGAAATTCCATGGTTTAACAGGATTGCTTTGCAACCAAGGTTGTTGGCCAATTGTACATCGGTCAGACGATCACCAATAACATAGGAGTTTTTAAGATCATAGACATCGGTAAAAAATTCTGTCAGCATGGCAATGCCGGGCTTACGGGTTGGTTTGTTTTCTTGCGGAAATGATTCGTCAATGAAAATTTTAGAGAATGTTATTCCTTCTCCTTCCAGTGCCTTGAGCATTTTATTTTGTGCAGGCCAGAATGTTTCTTCCGGAAAGGATGCTGTTCCCAAACCATCCTGATTACTAACCATAACCAATTCATAATCACATTCCGTGGCAATTTTTCCCAACCAGGAAAACACACCGGGAAAGTAGTCCAGTTTTTCCAGGCTATCAATTTGCTGATCCGGTGGTTCGATGATTAGTGTACCATCACGATCTATAAATAACACTTTTTTCATAGCAAATAAATCAATTACTGAGTGTTGATAGGGGGTTACGCTTAATCTTTCTAAGGTGACTTATAACAATTTTATTTTCTTCCGGTGTGCCAATAGTAATGCGTAGACAATTGTCACACAATACAACCGATGACCTATCGCGTACAATGATACCCTGGTTAATCAGGTAAGTATAAATAGCTTTTGCCTGATCCACTTTGACCAACAGGAAATTGGCATCAGACGGATAGATATGTTCAACACAAACAATGGTGGCAAGTTCCTGTTTAAATTTTTCACGTTCTGACAGAATGATTGCAATGTGTTGGCTTACCTTTTCAGTATTATCCAAAGCTGCTAACACCAGTTGTTGTGTTGCTATGGTAATGTTATAGGGATATTTGATTTTATTCAACACTGCGATGATTTCAGGATTAGCGAAGGCCATCCCCAGGCGTAATCCTGCCAGTCCCCATGCCTTAGATAGCGTTTGAAGTATAACAAGGTTAGGAAACACCGACAATTCACTCCGGAATCCTGGATCATCCGAAAAATCAATATAGGCCTCATCGATAACAACAATACAAGTACTGGTTTGAAGGATGTTAAGAATTTTATTCTTCGATAAGGCGTTGCCCGATGGGTTATTCGGTGAACACAGAAAGATGATTTTTACGGTAGCATCCCGTTTTGCATGAATGGCTTCTAGATCAAGATCAAAATCAGAGGTAAGCAAAACTTTCTTAACCGCCACATTATTTATTCCTGCGCATACTGAATACATACCGTAAGTGGGTTCCGTAATCAGGATAGAGTCTTTACCCGGCTCACAAAAGGCACGGATAAGTAAGTCGATTGCTTCATCGCTTCCATTTCCTAGAAAAATTTGTTCAGGTTTAACACTTTTTAGGGAAGCTATTTTTGACTTCAGCTTTAGCTGCAGTGGATCGGGGTAACGATTGTACGCTGATGGAAATGGATTTTCATTCGCATCGAGGTATACATCTGCTACCCCCTTAAATTCATCCCGGGCAGTGGAGTAGGGTTTGAGGTTTATGATATTTTCCCGTACGAGTGATAGTACATCCATGATCAATTAATTACGGTTTTCGTCAAGGTAGCGTAACCGAATGCTAATAGCCTTTTTGTGTGCATCTAGTTGCTCAGCTTCTGCCATTCGTTCAACAGCAGGGCCAAGGTTACGAATTCCTTTTTCTGAGATTTTCTGAAAGGTAATGTACTTCAGAAAACTTTCAACAGAAACGCCTGCATACGCTTTTGCATATCCATTTGTGGGTAGTGTGTGATTGGTACCGGAGGCATAGTCGCCTGCTGCTTCCGGAGTATAATTGCCAAGAAATACCGAGCCGGCATTGATCACCTTTTCGGCTAACTTTTCAGCATCTTTTGTATTGATGATGAGGTGTTCGGGTGCGTAATCATTAACAAAATTGAGGGCTTCATTTTCTTCGGTAAAGATCACTACCCGGCTGTGAAGCAAGGCTTGTTCGGCTACTACTTTACGCGGCAAACTTTCCAATTGAAGCGTTATCTCCTGTTGAATACTTTCCAGAATTGTAGCATCCGGAAGCACAAGCATTACCTGGCTATCGGTACCATGTTCGGCTTGCGAAAGTAAATCAGCAGCCACAAAAGAAGGCGTTGCTGTTTCATCGGCCCACACCAAAACTTCCGATGGTCCAGCCGGCATATCAATTGCCGTTCCATCCTGGTTCACCAGTTGTTTCGCTTTGGTTACATATTGGTTACCGGGCCCGAAAATCTTATCCACTTTGGGAATGCTTTCTGTGCCATAGGCTAATGCGCCAATGGCTTGCGCTCCTCCAACTTTAAAAATCCTGGTTACCCCTGTCAGGTGGGCTGCATATAAAATTGCAGGATTAATGTTGCCATGCTGGTCGGGTGGGGAACATAGAATAATCTCCGAACAACCCGCTAACCTTGCCGGTATAGCCAGCATCAGAACCGTTGAAAAAAGCGGAGCCGTTCCGCCTGGAATATAGATACCAACGCGTTCAATCGGTACACCTTTTCTCCAACATGTTACGCCCGGCATTGTCTCCACTGTAACGACATCACGCAATTGCGCTTTATGAAATGCTTCAATATTGGCTGCCGCGATACTGATAGCTTTCTTAAGTTCTTCATCTACCAAATCAATTGCTTTGGTTACTTCTTGTGGTGTGACCGCTAAAGATGAAATAGTGACTTTATCGAATTGTGTTGTCATTTCTTTCAGTGCCTGGTCACCCGAGTTCTTCACTCGAATCAAAATATTTCTGACAGTACTATCCAGGTAGTCAAGTTCCAACTGTGGCCGTTCGGAAAGTACTGGCCAATTATCCTTTGATGGATTTATAAAAACATTCATGTCAAATGAGTTATTCATTAAACGATCATTTTTTCAATCGGTATAACCAAAATACCTTCCGCACCGTGGGCTTTCAGGAGGTCAATTTTTTCCCAGAAATCATTTTCATCCACTACCGAGTGGAGCGAACTCCAACCTTCTTTGCTTAGGGGTAATATGGTAGGGCTTTTCATGCCCGGTAAAACCTGTGTAATCGGTTCAATGGCTTCATTCGGACAGTTCAGCAGGATATACTTGTTGTTACGGGCTTTCTGAACCGCCTCTATTCTGAATAGCAACTAATTCAG
>CAZCRJ010000201.1:0-5629 GCA_964501015.1 uncultured Roseivirgaceae bacterium
CGAAAACACAGAGTAGTTTTTCAGATGATGCCAGGAAACTTGGAAGACCAAAGGATTTCATCATTACCGTGCGTGAAATTGAAGTGGCTGCCGGAGCTGGATTTATTATTCCCATTACGGGTGATATTTTACGCATGCCGGGATTACCCAATGTGCCCGCTGCTTTAGGAATGGATATCGATAATGATGGAAGAATCAGTGGGTTGTCGTAAAATTACTTTTGTTGTTGGTTGATTTTCTTGAGTACAGCAACATCATACTGATCGAGCAGCTTTTTCTCACCTTCACGAGTAAAAGCTTCTTTATTTTTTATCAAATCATTAAGCGAAATGATGTGAAGCTTTACATGGCTGTCTTCAATTACAGTAGATTGCTTGAACGCACTATTAAAATCAACGCCTGGTGCTATGGATAATATATCAACGGCATCAGGCTCAAAGCCAAGCCCAAGGAATAATTGTTGTTCGAACTCTTCTGGTCTAATGTCTTCAACTACTAATTCCATTTCCTGAAAGGCTTTCAATAGTTTCTCCCCATTCTGCCGGGTAGGTTCAACCAGTATGTCCAGATCACCGGTATTTCTTCTTACACCGTAGTAGATAGCAGCCTGTCCACCAATAATCAGAAACTTAACCCCATGGTGTACGAGCGCTTTTAAAAATTCAAGATGGTATTTACTGAAAATGCTCACGCTATTCGAGTTACCTTTACTTTTTTGTTTCGGAGTTCATAATTTACTCCAGGCTTGCGTAAGCGGTCATTCAAAATACGCATCATTCTCAGGCGTTCTTCACCGGATAGACTACGAAAGTATTCTTCTTTTTCTTGCTGATCTTGTTCTATCGTTAGCTTCCTGACTTTCATAATCAAATTTAGTAAATTATGATTACTGTTTGATGGGGATTACGTTAACTTTAGATAATCGAGTTGCACCATAGATATGACACAACACGTTCATCCGGTACAAATTGTGAAGATCACAGCGAATAGGCGCGAGGCTGTTCCGGATCTCCTTGTTGTTGAAGAACCCCTTGAAATCCGTGTTGGATTCGGTTCGTTGCCTGACCGCCAGCAGAAAAGTCTTTCCGTAACCATGCGCACCCCCGGCCACGATTTCGAATTGGCGCTGGGATTTCTTTTTACCGAGGGCATTATTCACTCGTTCGATCAGATAGAGAGTATTAAGTATTGCCAAGATGTTGGCCGCGCAGAGCAAATGGAAAATGTGGTGCGTGTTGAATTAAAACCTGATGTTCAACTTGATTTTCAAAAACTGCAACGAAATTTTTACACCACTTCCAGTTGTGGTGTTTGTGGTAAATCTTCCATTGAAGCGGTGAAAATGGTTTGCGCTAACGTGCCCTTTACTTGGCAAGTGAGGAGCGACATTGTTCTTTCACTCCCGGTAAAACTTAGGGAAGCTCAACGATTATTTGATTATACCGGTGGCTTACATGCTTCCGGATTATTTAATCTTCAGGGTGAACTGGTTTTACTTCGAGAGGATGTAGGCAGACATAATGCCCTGGACAAAGTTGTAGGAGCGATGCTGCTGAAAAATGAATTGCCTTTGTCTGACTATATAGTGTTGGTTAGTGGAAGAACCAGCTTTGAATTGGTACAGAAAGTTGCCATGGCCGGAATTCCTCTTCTGGCAGCTGTTGGCGCACCGTCTAGTCTTGCCGTAAATATGGCTACAGACTGTGGCATTACATTGGTTGGATTTTTAAGGGATGGGAGATTTAATATTTATTCAGGACAGGAACGTGTTTTGCTGTGATCTGTTTTTTCTCCCCACGATCTCTGATACAAGGGCAATCGCCTTGTTTAACTCTTTATATACAATGTAATAAACCAGCGGCTCCTGCTTTGCATTCCAGTAATTCACCGTATTTCAATTATAGGAATTGATTAAACGCGTAACGTTGACATACCACCATCCACATGAAGAATTTGTCCGCTAACCCAACTGCTTTCATCGCATAATAGATAAGATGCTGCATGTGCTATATCGGAGGCATCGCCAACTCGCTTCAGCGGATGCTGGTCGCCACTGGTTTTTTTCTTTTCTTCGCTGGATAAAATTTTAGAGGCCAAAGGAGTATCCGTTATCGAAGGTGCAATCGCATTAACCCTGATTTTAGGTGCCAATTCAGCTGCAAGCGACCGTGTTAATCCTTCTAAGGCACCTTTGGCCATCGCTACTGAAGCATGGAAAGGCATGCCTTGCTGAACAGCAACCGTGCTGAATAGTACAACAGAACTTTGAACAGCAGCCTTTAGCGGAGTAAGTAATTCTTTTATAGATTTTGCAGCCAGCAATGTGTTTACTCTAAAATCGGCCAGAAATTCTTCTTCCGTAAAGCGGTGAAAGGGCTTTAGCTGAATGGTTCCGGGTAAATATGCTAATCCATCAATAGAGGTTGGGAGTTGCGTTAAGTCTAAGAATTGATTCTGGACATCGAAGAGAATGTGCTTTGCTCCGGTTGTTGAAGGCTTACTCCGACTTAGTACATATACATCATGTCCCTTTGATATGAGAATATCAGCCAATGATGCACCTATACCGTAACTTCCTCCAATGAGTACGTATGATTTAATACCTGACATGTTTTTCACTTTTACTCCTTAACAGTCAGGTTGGATAAATGTTAGAAACTAATCAGGTAAAGCCCGAATAATATCTTTTAAAAATATATTTACATCTACCCAGTTTCCAGAAGTGAGTCCCAGTTTCACAACCACCAGGTTTTCGGAAGGCACAATGAATACATCCTGCCCTTCAAAGCCGCTCAGGTAGTACATGTCGTTTGGAACATCAGGAAAATTGCGGTCAACAATATCACTTGGGTTTCCGGCATTCAACCAAAACTGTGCACCATACTCACCCTTTTTGGCGCCTTTTGCAGGCGTAGTGCTGTATTCCACCCATCCTTCAGGTAAAATTCGTTCATTGATCCAGTAGCCATCATTCAGGTAGAGCAATCCAAACCTTGCCCAATCGCGCGCGGTGGCAAAAGAGAACGATGAACCTACAAATGTTCCGCCCGGATCAGGTTCAATGGTCATCGAGTACATACCTATTTTATGAAAAATGTTTTTGTAGGGAAAGCTGTGGTAGTCTGCATCACCAATCGTTTGACGGATAATGTATGATAGAATATTGGTGGTTCCGCTGGAGTAATAGAACACGTCACCAGGTGTATGCTGCAAGGGTTGCTGCGAAGCGTAAATACCCGCATCTCGTTTTTTGAATAACATATTGGTTGCATCGCTGGGTCCGTTGTAAACTTCAGCCCATTTCAGGACACTACTGGCTTGCAACAGGTTGTGAGTGGTGATGGTATTTCGTTCATCATTTTTCCAGGCTTCAATCGGTGCAGATTCGTTTAAGGTTAGTTTACCTTCTTTAACCAGAATACCCATCATCGCGTTCGTTAAGCTTTTCGTCATCGACCAACCCGTTAGTCGTGTGTTTTGATCAAACCCAACCGCATATTTTTCAGCAATGACATTGCCATCGTGAATAACAACAACCGCCCTTGTTCGTCTGTTTTTATCTTTACCAGGCTCTTCAAAAGCCTCAGTGATTGTTTTATTTAATAATTCAATGTCATAGCCAAAGAGATTGATTGAATCAGGCATTTTATTTCCGGTAGGCCAGGATATAGTATCCTGATTTACGCGAGGCGGAGTGGCTGCCTTCCAGAGTTGGTTGCGGAGTTCTTCTTCTGTGATTTCATTTACGAGCGTACACCCTAATCCTTTCCGGTATATGGCTTTGCGTTTGGCCAGGCCAAACACGGTAGCCGTAGCGGAAGAATCTTCATAGCTGACGGTAAAGGTTCCAAACGATTGAAGACCTGATCCCAGTTCTTGCTGAATTACATCTTCTGCATTTCGGCCTGCTAGCATGGTGCAGGAGCACAGATTTTTTGCACCATAACCTGAGATAATGGGTAAAGCAAGCCAGGCATAGTAGATGCCATAGGTTAGTGCTGCCAGAAAAATGATGAGCAAAGAACGGAGAATGATTTTTCGCATAGGACAAGTGTGGGTTAACCGCAGAGAATACAAAGTAAAACTTTTTTCTCTCGCGAAAAACTAAGAAATGGAATCTCTAAAAAGCATTCCGACAGGCAGGCTCAGGCTGACAATGAAGTTTACTTTGAGACAGCCTCTTGTTTAGGCCAACGTTGTTTTTCGAATGCCTTTACTTTTACGAATGTTCACCGCAATCACTTTGTATTCCGGGCACATGGCTTCTGAATCATGTTCATCAGAACCAATTACATTCAGATTGATTTCCGGGAAATGAAATGTTGAACTCAATATACCCGGTTTTACTTCATCAGTTATTCGCGCCTTTAAATCTACCTTACCCCGTGGTGACTCCACACATACCATATCGCCATCTTTGATTAAATGCTTTTCAGCATCAGTTGGATGGATCATCAAGACATCTTCTGAAAGGATTTTTACGTTACCGGTTCTGCGCGTCATGGTGCCGGCATTGTAGTGCTCGAGCTCTCGGTTGGTGGTGATGATGTAGGGATACTCTTTTCCGTTATTCAGGATTTCTTTACTTTCCATAAAATCGAAATAATGAAATTTTCCTCTGCCACGCTTGAATATTTCGGTGTGCAGTATTTTAGTATCGCTGCCATCTTCCAGCACTGGCCATTGTTTTCCATTTTCCCCCAACTCATTCCATTTTACACCCTTGAAGAAGGGCACGATCTGTGAAATTTCTTTTAGCAATGTATCCGGATCATAGTCTGGCTGTGCATGACCCATGCGATTCATGATGTCCACTACAATTTGTCCGTCAGACTTTGTTCCTTCAATAGGCTCCACCACTTTATTCACCCGCTGGATTCTGCGTTCACCGTTAGTAAACGTTCCGCTCTTCTCCAGAAACGATGCGCCAGGCAGAACAACCGTTGCAATTTTTGCCGTTTCCGTCATGAACAACTCCTGTACCACCAACAGATCAAGATTTTTAAGTGCTGCGATTACTTTGTTAGTGTTTGGATCGGTTTGTACCAGATCTTCCCCCATCAGCCAAAGGGCTTTTAATTTATTTTCGAGTGACGCAGAATACATCTGCGGAATTTTATAGCCGATGTGGCTGGGAAGATTTACACCGTAAAAATCTTCATACATCTTGTGGTACGTTGTGTTGGTCACATCAAAATAGCCTGCACCCTGATGCGGCTGGCAGCCCATATCCGCAGCACCTTGTACGTTGTTTTGCCCACGTAATGGATTCACACCTACGCCTCTGCGGCCAATATTACCAGTTATCATGGCCAAATCTGTAATCAGCATAATAGCATAAGTTCCATACGAATGTTCCGTAACACCAAGTCCGTGAAAGGCCATGGCAGTTTTTGCTTTGGCATAGGCTAATGTTGCTTCCCGAACCAGACTACGATCGACACCAGTAATTTTTTCTAATTCACTGATATTGACATTAAGTATTTGTTTACGGAAATCTTCATATCCTTCTGTTCGTGATTCAATAAAGTGTTTGTCTTCCAGGCCTTCGGTAATGATGTAGTACAACATCATATTCAGTATGGCTACGTTGGTTCCCGGACGAAGCGGTAAATGATACGTAGCGTAA
>CAZCRJ010000202.1:0-5612 GCA_964501015.1 uncultured Roseivirgaceae bacterium
ACGGTAGAAGCATTGGAAGTACACTATCCACAAGGCAGTGAAAAACAATTAATTCAAGCTCTCTTAAATCGTGAAGTTCCTTCAGGTGGATTGCCTGCCGATGTAGGCGTGATAGTTCATAATGTAGGGACAACCTTTGCTGTTTACGAAGCTGTACAAAAAAATAAACCGCTGATCGAGCGGGTGGTTACTGTAACTGGAAAGGAAGTAAAGCAACCGGCAAATTTTATGGTGCGTTTGGGTACTCCGGTGCTTGATTTACTTCTAGCAACCGGTGGCCTACCGGAGCAAACCGGAAAAATTATCAGTGGTGGTCCGATGATGGGGAAAGCCATTGCCGATCTGCAGGTTCCACTGGCCAAGGGAATGTCTGGTATTTTGCTCATACCCGAAGATGAAGCAAAGCGAACTGAAAGTTATAACTGCGTGCATTGTGGAAAGTGTATCGAAGCCTGCCCGATGGGGTTGGAGCCGTACCGGTTATTGCTGTTGTCGAAAAAGGGAAATAAGGAACGCGCCAAAGAAGAGCACATTCTGGATTGTATTGAATGTGGTTCGTGTGCCTTTGTGTGTCCATCCAACCGTCCCATACTGGATTACATCCGGCTGGGGAAAACAGAAGTTCGTAAAGTAAAAAAAGCATGAAACCGATGTTAACCGTTTCCGCGTCACCGCATATTCATACCGAACTTACCGTTCCGCAAATCATGCGTGGTGTTATACTGGCCATGCTGCCAGCCCTGGCTTTCTCTATTTATACCTTCGGACTGGGTGCCTTGTATGTTACCTTGCTCGCAGTTTTGTTTTGTGTCGTGATTGAGTATAGTATTTCTCGCTACTTGTTAAACCGTCCAGCTTCCATTTACGATGGATCGGCTGTGATCACCGGCATGTTGCTGGCGTTTAATGTTCCCACCAATTTACCGTGGCACATTATCCTTATCGGCAGTGTGGTGGCAATTGGTTTGGGTAAGATGAGTTTTGGTGGATTGGGCAACAATCCCTTTAACCCGGCATTGGTGGGGCGTGTGTTTTTATTATTGTCGTATCCGGTGGAGATGACCTCATGGCCCAAGCCGATAGCGAACTGGACATTTGATGCCACAACTAGCGCTACACCCTTGGGTATTCTTAAGGATGGATTAAAGGCAGGGGAGAGCATGGATTCCCTGATGGCACAGATGCCCTCGTATTCCGATTTCTTTTTTGGGTTCCAGGGAGGAAGTCTGGGAGAGATGTCGGCCTTCGCCCTGCTGCTTGGATTGGTATATATGCTCTATAAAAAAATTATCACCTGGCACATTCCGGTTTCCATGTTGATAACGGTTGGCATAATGACACTACTCTTTTGGCTGGTTGATCCAACCAAATTTGCCAATCCTGTTTTTCATCTGCTCACGGGTGGGGTAATGATTGGCGCCATCTTCATGGCAACCGATTATGTCACTTCGCCCTTCACGCATCGCGGTATGATCATTTTTGGTGTGGGCATAGGGGTGATCACGGTAGTCATACGGTTGTTCGGTAGTTATCCGGAAGGTGTATCCTTTGCTATTCTTATCATGAACGCCTTTGTACCCCTGATCAACCGATATGTTAAAGCTCCACGGTATGGAGTAGTAAACGAAAAAAATAAACCTGAACCTGTAACACCATAATCATGGCAATAAAGTCAACTTTTTGGAGTCTGGTGATCACACTTTTTACCATCACGTTTATCGGGGCGGTATCGCTCGGCTTTGTGTTTGACTGGACCCAGGAGCCCATTGCAAAAGCACAACTGGAAAAGCAATTGAAGGCCATCGCCTATGTGATGCCGGGCTATACGAATAATCCTGTGGCAGAAAAGTATACACTCGATACACCTGATGGAAAAGACATCCTGGAATTTTTTCCGGCCCGTGTAAACAACGAGTTGATAGGAGTAGCGATTAAGACACGATCATCAAAAGGATATAGTGGTGATATATGGCTGATGGTGGGATTAACAATGACGGGAGAAATAAAAAATGTATCGGTAATAGAACATAAAGAGACACCCGGTCTGGGAACCAAAATGACAACACCGGCATTTGTCAACCAGTTTCTGGGGAAGCATCCTGAAACAATGAAGTTGAAAGTAAGGAAGGATGGGGGAGATGTGGATGCCATTACCGGAGCAACCATTAGTTCGCGTGCCTATTCCGAAGCGGTGCAGTTGGCGTATGATACCTTTAAAGCAAGAAAAGAGTATGTCACAAGTCATTAGTCCGAAAGAGAATTTTCTGAAAGGAATTATCCGTGAAAATCCGGTGCTGGTATTGTTGCTGGGCTTGTGCCCGGCATTGGGCGTAACCTCTTCCGCTATTAATGGGTTGGGTATGGGCGTAGCCACTGCCTTTGTTTTGTTGATGTCGAATATTGTTGTGTCCCTCGTTAAGAAAATTATTCCTGATAAAGTACGGATACCATCGTTCATTGTAATTATTGCTTCGTTTGTTACCGTAGTGCAATTGCTGATGGCCGCATACACGCCTGCACTGAATGATCAACTAGGATTGTTCATTCCACTGATTGTCGTGAACTGTATTGTGTTGGGCAGGGCAGAGGCCTTTGCTTCTCGTCAACCCATACTTACCAGTATACTGGATGCACTGGGAATGGGCATCGGGTTTACGCTAGCGCTTACCATCCTGGGCGGTATTCGTGAGTTGTTAGGCAGTCTTTCTCTGTTTGGATTTCACGTACTGGAAGCCGATGGAATGCTGGTCTTTATCCTGGCACCTGGCGCGTTTATTACGCTGGGATTTATGATTGCCGTTATGAACTGGATGAAACGGAAGAAACCAACACCTAAAACATAAACGGTATGGAATACATCATCATTATTATTTCTGCCATTTTCATCAACAATATTGTACTGGCAAAATTTCTGGGAATCTGTCCTTTCTTAGGTGTATCCAAATCCACCTCTACTGCTGTAGGAATGGGGGGTGCAGTAGTTTTCGTAATGACGTTGGCCACCATCATCACCTACCTGGTACATCATTTCATTCTGCTGCCGTGGAATATTACCTATATGCAAACCGTTTCGTACATTCTGGTGATCGCATTTCTTGTTCAGGTGGTAGAGATTGTGTTGAAAAAAGTTAGTCCTGATTTATACCAGGCCTTAGGTGTTTACCTTCCGCTGATTACCACAAACTGCGCCATCTTAGGTGTTGCTATTCTGGTTGTGCAGAATGATTTCAACCTTTTGGAGAGTGTGGTTTTTGCGATCGGAAATGCGTTGGGATTTACGCTGGCGATTCTGTTGTTCTCCAGTATTCGCGAACAACTTGATGATGCCGATTTACCGGAGTACATGAAGGGTGTGCCCGCAGCATTGATCACTGCCGGAATTCTGGCCATGGCGTTTATGGGCTTCTCAGGAATCGTTTAGTAGTCGAGGTTCATTAGTGATGTAAAACCCTACATTCTGATAGTATACTTTTACTATCTTCCCAAAATTTTAACTGATGTCATATTTTACCAACAAGGTGGTGTGGATAACCGGTGCGTCTTCCGGTATTGGTGAGGCAATGGCCTATACGTTTGCCCGGCAGGGTGCAAAGCTTATTCTTTCAGCTCGAAGGGAAGAAGAATTGGAACGGGTAAAAAGTGGATGTAACCTTCCCGACAACCAGGTGTTCGTGTTGCCCATGGATGTGGCTGATTCTGATGGTGTTTCGGAAGTTGCTCACCGTGCATTGGCGCAGTTTGGAGGTGTGGATATTTTAGTTAACAATGCCGGTGTAAGTCACTGGACCAAAGTAAAAGACTTACCGCTTACCGTTATCCACAAAATATTTGATGTTAATTTCTTTGGGGGCATTGCCTTAACCCAGGCGGTGCTTCCATCTATGATCGAAAAAAAGCAGGGAAAGATAGTGGTAATTTCCAGTGTGCTAGGGAAGATGGTGGTGCAAAAGCAGGCAGCGTACAATGCCAGCAAGCATGCGTTACAGGGATTTTATGATACGCTGAGGCTGGAAGTTGCAAAGGAAGGGTTGGGTGTATTATTAGTATGCCCGGGATTTGTGCGCACCAATGTGGCAAAAAATTCACTTTCGAAAGAGGGTGTTCCCATCAACCAGGACAATGAAAAAATTCAACAGGGTTTGGATCCTTTATACGTTTCTGAAAAAATTCTGAAAGCCATTGAACAGAACAAGGATGAAATTATTATTGCCGGTGCTGCAGAGAAATCAGCCATCGTGTTAAAGCGGTTATTCCCGTCTTTATTTTCTTACACCATGCGGAAATGGAAATTATTGTAAGGTGTTTTGCTGTTCTCAGATTGAAAGCGCATGATGAACGTTAACCAACGTTTGAGGTAGATGGACATCCACAAACTTGTTGAAGATTTAAAACTTCGGTTGCAGCAACCATTGCCGGGAGCGGAAGCACATAATCCGTTGCGTGCTTTTCCAACTGGTGTTATTCCTTCCTTCGAACATACAACACCACCTCGGCCCGGTAGTGTCTTGATTGTATTATATCCGGATACCGGTCAGTTGTATTTTCCGCTGATCAAGCGTCCGGATTATTTGGGAGCCCACAGCGGTCAGGTGAGCTTTCCTGGCGGCAAAGCGGAAGCAGGAGAAACACCCATAGAGACCGCCTTACGGGAGGCCCGGGAAGAAATCGGACTTGATGCACTGCAGGTACAGGTGATAGGTAAACTCAGTGAGTTCTTTGTTATACCAAGCAACTTTATGGTTACTCCAATACTTGGTGTCATAGAAGGGAAGCCTCACTTCGTTCCGGATGACTTCGAAGTATCAAAAATACTTCAGGGAAATATTTTAGCTATTTTACCCAATGATGCTATCAAGACTGCAGAGATTTTAGCGGCCGGTAGGTACAGGATGATGGCGCCACACTTTGAAATTGATGGAGAGATTGTTTGGGGTGCCACCGCAATGATGTTGAATGAATTCCGGTGTATCCTAAAAGAAATAGTATAAGCTCATGTACGGGCTGGTTCGCCTGTACATGAGCAGATCTGGCTATTGCGCGCCCTGGTTGGCAGTAACTTTTGAGGCAAAGGCTTCCAGTTTCCCGATTTCCTGGTCAATCATCCAGAGGCCGACACCTTCTTCACCGATCAGGTCGAATAATTCAACGGCTCTGCGGGCCAGTGTTTCCTCTTCGCGCTGTTCCATTACGAACCACTGCAGGAAATTAAAGGTGGCGAAATCCTTAATCTGAAAGCATTGATCTACGATGTTGTTAATGGACTTGGTTACGTCCAGTTCATGATGTAGTACCAGTTCAAATACTTCGCGGAGAGAGGCAAATGTATGTTTTATCCCGCTGATTTCAGGCTGACGCGCATGGCCTCCTGCTGTATCGTATCCCTTGGTTTCGCACCACGATGCCATCGACAAATAAGCCGCGGATGATTTTCCTTCCATCACAATTTGAGCATTCAGAAGTGCCTCGGTTTCCTTAGTGAGCGAACGTGCCGGAGTTATGTGTTGTTGTTTCATATTTCAATGTGGTTTTTAGTAAGATAAGGTATTTCCGAACGGAAATGTTCATTTCATGACAAAAATCAAGGATTATTATTTGGATTAATTCTAAACTGA
>CAZCRJ010000203.1:0-5597 GCA_964501015.1 uncultured Roseivirgaceae bacterium
GGTATTTTATGGATCACCTGGTCAATCAGCTCTTTGTGTTCGAAGGAAACGGAGTGATCCGATTTTTCAATGGCAACTATACGGATTACCGCGACTGGCTTGATGAGCAGGAGAGTATGACGAGTCAACTAAAGGAGACTGTTCTTGCACCGGCAGCGTTATCGCAGGGTAATCAAAAGAGAAAGATATCCTATAAGGAAAAGCAGGAATACGAACAATTACAGGTTGAAATTGAAAAGCTGGAACAACAAAAAGTGGTGCTGGAACAGCAACTAAATTTTGCATTATCAGATCATGTGCAGTTAGAAAAATTGGGGCAGGAATTAAAACTGCTTAATGAGACTATTTCGATAAAGACTTCACGCTGGATAGAACTGGCAGAATTGGTAGAAATAGCATAGTTTCGTTGGATTAATTCAACGTGCACTATGTTTGTTACCATTACCAGCCTGGAACTAAAATCCCCGTTAAAATTCTTTCTTCTTTCCTACCGGGCCATGCATATTCTGAGGCAAGTAAAGAAGGCAGGATGCCTGAAGTACCGAAGTACTGGATTCTGGACCATGCACTATACTCTAACAGCATGGAACTCCGAAGAAGAATTGAAAACTTTTTCAAAGAGTGGTGCACACCTTCAGGCAATGAAGCACGCTGCAGATATTGCCAAAGAAATTAATACGTTAACGTACGAGACAGATCATTTCCCGAACTGGAAAGAAGCAAAAGCATTGCTGAAATCCAGGGGACGTGTGTTAACATTCTGATTATTACTCAGACAACACTTCTACCTTCAGAAGTGATAATGATGCTCACTGAATCGAAGTGTTGATCAAAAATGTAGCTGCGAATGCGATAATTGCATAGAGCTCAGGAAACACAGCCAGTATCAAGGTCTTGCCGAAAACATCATGTCCACCAGCGATGGCATTTATACCATTACCACATATTCTTCCTTGTTGCATAGCACTGAATAATCCCACACCACCAAGCATGATGCCGGCACCTAAAATGGCTGAGCCTTGTAACATGGTTATATCCGGTGTAAGCACTCCGGAGATATTGATAATGAAAAATCCTGCAAAGCCATAAAGCCCCTGTGTACCAGGCAAGGCGCTTAATAGCATATAATTACCAAACGCATCTTCCCGTCTTTTCAACGCACCAATAGCTGATTGTCCACCAATGGAAACGCCAATGGCACTTCCAATTCCGGAGAGAAAAACCATGATTCCTAGTCCGATGTATGCTAATGTGATTTCCATAATTATAGTTTCAGTTAAGGTGATAGTTTATTTTTTATTCGCGTGACGCGCAAATGGAAGAAAGGGTGTTCCGCCTCCTTCAAATCCACTGTTCTTATAAAATTCTACAAATGTTAATCGCATCGGGTGAACAAAAGCACTCAATGATGATAGTAACAGATTGGTCGTGTGGCCAACCACCAGGATTAATGCAAACAGGAAAAATCCTGCATACGGAACATCTTTTGCTGAAAGTGCAATACTGTTCACTACCAGCCCAAGGATAGCACTGGAGACACCTAATGCGAAAAGACGGATATAACTCAGAAGGTCGCCCAGCACACCAGTAAGGTTATATAAATCAGCAAGGCCTAAACCGAATGATGCCAGCCATCCTTTTTCCGGAGCGCCAAAGAATATAATTAAGGCAAGGGCAGGCCAGATAAGATAACCACTTATCGGTGTAAGCCATTCGGTAACATAAGTATCAGCAAGGCCAAGTAACAATAATATCCAGCCAATACGGGAAAGGGCAAAACGAAATCCCTGGAACATCCATCGCTTATATACCTGTATGACCATACCAAAAAGTATTTGTATAAATCCAATGATAAGTGCCAGGTTAAAGAGTTGGTCCTGCGACAAGTAAAGTGCACTAAACGCGCTGAAGGCTTTATGATGCGCCATTTCTATTCCGAAAAAAGTACCAGATAAAAGACCGGCAAGTATGGTGGAAATTCCGAAAAGTCTTATCAGTGGAATAAAGGGATGAATGACGGTTGATGGGCGATAGCTCAAAACTATTGTGATCGTAACTAAAATTATTCCATACCCGACATCGCCAAGACATAACCCGAAGAAAAGTAAAAAGAAGGGAGCAAAGAAAACTGTAAGATCAAGTTCTGAATAAGCGGGTAATGAAAACATTGCCCCGATGGGCTCAAATAATTTTGTAAACGCATTATTTCGTAATAGAACAGGAGGTTTCTCCGCTTGTTGTGGTTCTGTTTTTACATATACAATCTGTTCGGCATCTAAAAACTCAAGTAGTTTTTTTTCTGAAGGAACTGGACACCAGGCTTCAATTATCCAGATGAGGTTATCAACACTGGCGACTGCCTGTTTTTGTGCAAGGTGAAGGCTCAACTGGTCTTTTGCTTCTTCCAGTCTATTTTGCAACCCATTACTAAAGTGTGCCGCATAACTATCGAGCAAGACATTCAGCGTTGCTATTTTTTCAAGACATTCCTCACGTTGAACTTTAAGTAAGTCGAGTGAAGTCCAGGGTAGTGCAACAGGGGAAAGGGGAAGTTCTTCCTGATCTTTTCTGAAAATGATGAAATACACTATACCGTTAACAATATTGATTACATGAAGGGTGAATTCATTTTTCCACTCATGCTTAAATCGGTTTTCAGGATATTGAAAGAACAGCACTTCCAAGCTGGTTCGCTCTTCCAGCTTCCGGATCGTATCCCAATTGAAATTACCCCAGGGTTCCAGTAACTTAATTTCAATTGTTAAGGCTTCAACTTCATGTTGATTTTTCTCCAATTCCTGTTCGCGTTCAACAATATATTCAAGAGACGGGAGATCATCGGAGGTAGTATGGTCATTGGATTTTTTATTTCTTCGTTTAAATCGTTTAATGGCATCTTCCGTTTCTTTAATGAGGTAGGATAATTGCTGAGTTGTGGAATCCTCTGTGGTTTGATAGCTTTTTATGTGCACGAGTCCAATGTCCATAAGCTTTTCCATGAACACATCCTTGTCGTGATGATACAGTAACATGCTATAGTTTATCATCGGCACAATCATGATGCAGCATTTTCAAGGTTTCTTCGCTTCAAAATTTTCTGAGCTGCCTTACCAAGGTTTTCTTCGTCTTCTAAAAAACGCTTTATTTTCCGTAGTGCTTCGCGGTATTCGGGTATCTGAACTTTCTCATACAAATTCACCTTTTGTGTAGTTTTTTTACGTGCATATTCCAGAATCTGTGTAGCACGGTTGGCTACATCACGTAATAATCCAAGTCGCGTGAGTTCTTTAAGGATGTGTATCCCATCCAGAAACCAATCGGGTTTATGGTACTGACTAATTTCTTCGAGTTTAAATTCCAGTTTATCCAAAACAGGTATTTTTACTCCGGCAATAGTTTTCGATTGATAGGATGCTGTTTTAATCTGTACCAGCCCTTCTTCAAATTCAACCCATAACCGCGCTAAATTTTGAACTTCTTCAACTCGTTCCTGAAGTTTTAATTCGTATTCTAGCGCTTGTTTTTTAACTTTTTTAATTTCTACGCGTAAGGCAGCTTCTTTACTCTTCAGTGTAGGCAATGCTTTTTCCCGTACCTGTAGTTGTTCTCCCAGCTCATAAAGGGCACTCTTGTTATATTTAAAGTTGAGGGCCATAGGTTATTCTTTTGTCCAGTATTTATCCACCAGGTCTTGCCTGATGGCTACCTCATCTTTGGTAAAGTATTCCATAAACAATGCCCAGCTTGTGTTAAGCATTTCATCGATACCAATATTGATATCGATGGCCAATAGTTTTTCGCTGTATTCTCTGGCATACTTCAGGCAACGTTGATCATAATCACTCAGATCAAATCCGTTTTCCTGTTTGGTACGTGCATTGGCGGCATCGGAATACAAGCGCACTGCTGTATTCATTACCTGCGGATGATCTTCACGTGTTTTTTTTCCGATCACCAATTGCTTTAACCTGGAAAGGCTCCGGAAAGGATCAACTATCGTCTTACCGATTTCGGAATCTCTTCGCAAGAACAATTGACCTTCTGTAATGTATCCGGTGTTATCTGGAATGGCGTGGGTAATATCGCCACCGGAAAGTGTTGTTACGGCAATAATGGTGATCGAACCACCTTCCGGAAATTGAACTGCTTTTTCATACAGTCTGGCCAGATCACTATACAGGGAAGCAGGCATATTATCTTTGGAAGAAATCTGATCCATGTTATTGCTTACGATGCTTAGTGCATCACAATACAGGGTAAGGTCAGTCAGCAAGACAAGCACTTTTTCGTTTCGGTCAACGGCAAAATATTCGGCAGCAGTAAGCACCATGTCCGGAACAAGGAGGCGTTCAATACTTGGGTCTTCTGTTGTATTGATGAAGGAAACAATTCGATCAAGTGCGCCTGCGTTCTCAAAAATATTTTTGTAAAATAAATAATCATCATGGGGGAGTCCAATGCCACCAAGAATTATACGGTCAGCTTTTGCCCGTAACGCTACATCAGCCATGATTTGATTGTAGGGCTGTTCCGGGTCAGCGAAAAACGGAATTTTTTGTCCGGTAACAAGGGTGTTGTTGAGGTCAATGCCGGCAATACCGGTTGGGATTAATTCTGAAGGTTGTTTACGTCTTGTTGGATTTACTGTTGGACCGCCAATAATGCGTACTTCTCCTTCAATTTCTGGTCCGTTATCAATGGGCTTGCCATAGGCATTAAAAAAACGGCCCGCCAATTCACCGGATACCTTCAGAATGGGGGGCCTTCCGGTAAATACCACTTCTGCATTGGTAGGAATGCCATCCGTTCCGGCAAATACCTGAAGCGTTACTTTATCGCCCATTATTTTCACCACCTGGGCCAATCTTCCATTAACAATTGCCATCTCATCATAGCCCGCTTTTGTTGTTTGCAACTCACAGGTGGCTTTATTGATCCGGGTGATTTTGGAAAATATTGGTTGAAAAGCTCTGTATTCCATTAGGTCAGGCGATGCGTTTTTCGTTAATTAATTTCTTATGTTCCTCCAACAATGTGTTGAACTGTTCATTTTTAAAGGGGCTGTAGTTCAATTGCTTGAGTTTATTAATGATCCGTTTGAAATATCCGGCAACTTCTTCAAATCCCTTAAAATCAAATTCCATCTGACTGATTTGCAGCACAAGCTCCAGCATAAATTTCTGTCGGTTCATCGGTGTCATAGCATCGATTGCATCAAATGCATCCTGTTGCAGAATTACAAAGTCGATCACTTCTGCTTTCCAGAATTGAACATGGTAGTTCAGCGGCACACCGTCATCACCCAGAATATTGATCTGATCACGTACTTCACGTCCGCGTAACAGAATATCTTTTGTCCGGGTTACCTGGGCGGTCCAGCGGGAAGAAATATGTTCATGCAAATAGTTCTGAACTTCAGGATACTCCAGGTATTTCGAATAACTTTCCGTAGGGTCTACTGCCGGATATCGTTTCTGATCCGCTCGTTTTTGAGAAAGTGCGTAAAAACACCGGGCCGCTTTTTTGGTAGCTTCGGTTACCGGTTCTTTTAGGTTCCCGCCACTGGGTGAAACTGTTCCCAGGAAAGTGATCGATCC
>CAZCRJ010000204.1:0-529 GCA_964501015.1 uncultured Roseivirgaceae bacterium
GCAGGCTTCACAAAGTCCGATATCGGGGGTGATCAGTAAATTCGGTTTCCCCACTGCTTTACTTTCAACGATTTCAAAGGAAGTATACTTCTGATTATTTACTTGCTGAGATGATAGGGAGGTTATTCGCGCTAGCGGAGGCGCATCTTTCTTGAGTCTTCTGATAAATTGTTCTGTCCTTGCGTCTTCTCCTTCTACTTCAATGTGTACACCATCCACACCATTGTTAACCCATCCGACCAGTTTAAGCTCAGTGGCCAGCCGGTATACAAACGGACGGAATCCCACACCCTGAACCTGACCTTCAATATGGATGTGGCGTGTTTTCATTTATTCTGTTTTAATAAAATACCCTTTCGGTTGCTGCTTCATAGCGTTTTCTTATGCTTCAACCAGTTTTGCTTCCCTCTTCATCCATGCATACCATTTTTCCAGGCCTTCGCCACTGCTGCACGATAATTCGATGAATTCAAGTGTTGGATTTATTCGTTTGGCGTATTCTATAAGTTTTGGCAAATCAAATTTCAGG
>CAZCRJ010000204.1:539-5578 GCA_964501015.1 uncultured Roseivirgaceae bacterium
ACGGCAACAAATCAATTTTATTGATGATACACAGTTGGCTGCCGGCAAACATATCCGGATATTTCAGTGGCTTGTCTTCGCCTTCGGTAACACTGATGATCACTATTCTTTTCTGCTCTCCCAAATCAAACATGGAAGGACAAACCAGGTTGCCGATGTTTTCTATAAACACAACCGAATGATCTTTTGGCTTTAATTCAGTCAATGCATCCTTCACCATAGTAGCATCCAAATGACATCCTTTTCCGGTGTTGATTTGAATAACGGGTATGTTATGCTTTGCTATTCTGTCCGCATCGTTGGTGGTTTGCTGATCGCCTTCTATCACATAGAAATCAACATCCTGATGCAAATCACGTAGGGTGCATTCGAGCAATGCCGTTTTTCCGGATCCCGGTGAGCTTACCAGGTTAAATGCTGCTATCTCTTTGGCTAAAAAGTAGCCGCGGTTTCGCTCGGCCAACAAATTGTTCTTGTGCAAAATGTCTTGCTCCAGGTCTACCTGCGTTCTCTTGGCAGTTTGTTGGTGTATTGGAGAATGATGTTCCGCTACATAGTTATTATCCGCCATAACAGATACCGGTGCGTGGTCATGATCATGGTGATGACCGGCCTGGGGAAATAGCATACTCCGCACGCTTGTAATTTTTATCATTCCAGGTTGATCGCATCCGCAGGTTGCACACATGGTTATCAATTTAATAATACAATAGATTGAATCTTCATTTCCTTTCCGCGCAATATGTGAACGAGATACTCTCCACAAAGCGGGCACGGATCATAGAGTTCTTTCAGTTCAAATTCACAATCACAATCGGAGCATTTTGCCCAGCCCTTAATTTTAGAAATCGTGTATGAGGCGTGCTCCAACACTGAGTTTTTAACTCCCATCTCCCATGCAAATTCAAGAGCATGTTCATCTACTCCGGCTAACGCTCCTATTTCCAATGCAATGCTTTCAACGCCTTGGGCATGGTGCATTTTAACCTGCTCTTCAGCGGTGTCAACAATACTCATTACAATAGAAAGTTCATGCATACTTTTCAATTTACAATTGACAATGCACGCTTTGTTACTATTCAGCAATCACTTGCGTGCTTTTCCTGCCATGAAATAGCGTCTTACTATAAATACTGTCACTAATCCAATCGCCAAGGCTAATGGAATTGCATGTTCAGGGTTTGCCAGAAAATGACCGGGGCTCCAGGGATGTTCGTGTCCGTGTCCTTCATGCGCAAGCGTAACCAGTGGCAGAGATGCTGAAGCTGCCAATAGAATTGATGATAGTGATTTCATAGCCATAAATTTTTGGATGAAATCAAAGCACCTTCTTTTTTGCCAAAATCTGTCTGATAAAAATCATTGATGCCAACTGAGAATCGTCAGCAAAAAATTTGAACCATAGAAATAGTTTTCATGATCGTTTTGTCCCCCGATCGAGGTATTGACTTAATTAGACTTGTTCCATTTAATGATTCATACTATGATCACCGAAACGCCTACTAAACGCAAAACCTATTATGAAGAACTTCAGGATAAGGGGTACTCGCGCAGAGACTTCATGAAGTTCTGTACCATGATGGCAGCCTACATGGGCTTGCAAACTTCCGGGGTTGCACAAGTTGCAAAAGCCCTTGAAACAAAGCCTCGATTGCCGGTTATCTGGTTGCACTTTCAGGAGTGCACCTGCTGCAGCGAATCCTTTATTCGTTCATCGCATCCTATTGTTGCAGATATCATCCTGGATAAACTCTCCCTGGATTATACCGAAACCTTAATGGCTGCAGCGGGGCATCAGGCAGAGGAAGCCATGCATAAAACGATGAAGGAACATTACGGGGAGTATGTTTTATGCGTAGAGGGATCAGTGCCAACCGGTGCCGATGGCGTGTATTGTATGATTGGTGGAAAATCATCGCTTGACATTCTGCATGAAGCAGCCGAAGGCGCAAAAGCCATTATCTGCTGGGGAAGTTGTGCCAGCAATGGATGTGTGCAGTCCGCTAAACCCAATCCTACAAAAGCAACCCCAATACATAAAATCATTAAAGGCAAGCCCATTATTAAGGTACCCGGCTGCCCGCCAATCGGTGAAGTGATGGCCGGCACCATTATGCATATCCTTACGTTCGGAACACTTCCTGCACTTGACAGTATCGGCCGACCAAAAGCTTTTTACTCGAAACGCGTACATGACAGCTGTTACCGCAGACCATATTATGATGCCGGACTATATGTTGAATCATTCGATGATGAAAATGCTAAGCGTGGCTACTGCTTATATAAAGTTGGCTGTAAAGGTCCAAGTACCTACAATGCGTGTGGTGTAATGCGCTGGAATGCCGGAGTTAGTTTCCCGATTCAATCCGGCCACGGTTGCTTTGGTTGCAGCGAAGAAAGTTTCTGGGACAATGGCCCGATTTACGAACGCATTGTCGGGGCCGGTGGCTTCGGTATTGAAGCGAATGCCGATACGGTGGGTAAAGTTGCACTTGGCGTAACCGCAGCAGGAATTGCAGCCCATGCGATAGTCACCAATCTGCGCAAGGGGAAGAGAATTGACACACTCATCTCCGAAGGAAAAGAATCAGAACACGAACTTAAAGAAGACTAATTATGGCACGTATAGTTGTTGATCCTATTACCCGTATTGAAGGCCATCTGCGGATTGAAGCAGAAATAAACAATGGAAAAATTACCGATGCGTACAGCTCCGGCACCATGGTTCGTCTTATTGAGGAGATCCTTCGCGGACGCGATCCGCGCGATGCATGGGCATTTGTGGGGCGCGTGTGTGGCGTGTGTACTACCGTGCACTCGCTTGCCTCCATTCGTGCTGTTGAAGATGCACTTGACATCACTGTTCCGCCCAATGCGGAATTAGTGCGCAACCTCATGTTCTGCGCACAGAACGTTCAAGATCACGTTATTCACTTCTATCATCTTCATGCCCTTGACTGGGTAGATGTAGTGAGCGCATTAAAGGCTGATCCTAAGAAAACTTCTGAGATCGCTCAAAGCATTTCTAACTGGCCTAAGAGTTCACCAGGTTATTTTTCCGATCTGCAAAAGCGCTTAACCAAGTTTGTTGAAAGCGGTCAGCTTGGAATTTTTGCTAACGGATACTGGGGACATCCGGCTTATAAACTTCCTGCCGAGATTAACCTCATTGGCGTTGCACACTATCTTGAAGCACTCGAATGGCAAAAAGAAATTGCCAAAGTACACACCATTTTTGGTGGTAAAAATCCACACCCGAATTTCTTGGTCGGTGGTATGGCTTGCCCCATCAGCATTGACGATGCCAGCGGACTGAACGCTGAGCGCCTCGCATTAGTGGGTAAACTTTTAAACGATGCGCAGCAATTTGTTGAGCAGGTTTACATTCCTGATTTAATGGCAATTGCACCGTACTATCTCGACTGGGGTGCTATTGGTGGTGGATTGGGCAACTTCATGGCCTATGGCGATTTGTCAACATCTGGCTATAGAGATGTTGGAAATTACAAATTCCCTTCCGGTGTAATTCTGAATAAAGACTTAAGTAAAATTCATGAGGTCGACCTGCGTAACGATTCAGAGGTAGAAGAATATATTACCAACAGCTGGTATGAATATGCTGGTGGCGATGGTGTCGGTCTGCACCCCTGGAAAGGCGAAACAAAATTAAACTATACCGGACCGAAGCCACCGTTTGATCATTTGAATGTTGATGAAAAATACAGTTTCTTGAAAACACCACGCTGGAAAGGCCACGCTATGGAAGTTGGTCCGCTGGCGCGCGTATTGGTTGGTTATGCCAGTGGTCGTGAAGATTTCAAAGAAGTAGTAAACAGTGCATTGTCTGCATTAAATGTTCCTGCAACAGCATTGTTCTCAACATTGGGAAGAACGGCTGCCCGCGGACTGGAAGCCAAACTTGTTGCCGGCTGGGGACTTGAATTCTACGATCAGCTAATCAACAATATAAAGAATGGCGATACCCGCATGGCCAATACCGAAAAGTTCAAACCTGAAACCTGGCCGAAGAAAGCCATGGGTGTAGGGCATACGGAAGCTCCGCGTGGAGCACTCGCACACTGGATCGTTATTGAAGACCAGAAAATTGCTAATTATCAACTGGTTGTTCCCTCCACCTGGAATGCTTCACCGCGTGATAAAAATGGCAATCTTTCCGCGTATGAATCTGCACTGAAAGACACGCCTGTTCATGATGTGAATCAGCCGCTTGAAATTCTGCGAACGATTCACTCCTTTGATCCCTGCCTGGCCTGTGCCGTACACCTGTACGATGAGGACGGGAAGCATGTTAATAAAGTGAAGGTATTATAATGTTTGCGTTATGAACACAACTGTAATATCAAGGCCGCATAGACTCAGACGTGTGTTTGTGTGGCAATTGCCTGTACGAATATACCACTGGCTGAATGCATTATGTATTCTCACGCTGATCGCTACAGGCTTCTATATTGGCGATCCGCTGGCTATACTATCGGGCAAAGAAGCTTCTGACTTGTATGTGATGGGCACCATCCGCTACATCCATTTTATTGCAGCCTACATTTTCTTTTTCAATTTCGTGTTCCGCATTTACTGGGGATTTGTTGGAAATAAATATGCGGGATGGAAAAACTTTATCCCTACCAATAAGCAATTCTTCAGAGATATGTGGGGGATTGTTAAAACGGATGTCTTTATGACAAAGGGAGCGAATAACCATGCTATCGGTCATAACCGTTTAGCGGGACTTATTTATTTCCTCACGTTTATCGCTTTTGGTATCCAGTGCCTTACCGGCTTCGGATTGTATGCCGCTACCAGCGACTGGTGGTTCCCGAATTTATTTGCATGGGTGCCGGGTATGGTTGGCGGAGATTTTATGCTGCGCTCCATTCACCATTGGGCCATGTGGTTCTTTATACTCTTTACCGTAGTGCATGTGTACCTGGTATTCTATCACGACTATGTTGAAGGAAGGGGTGAAATTTCTTCAATGGGTGGTGGCTGGAAATTTATTGAAGAGGAAATCTTTGAAGCCA
>CAZCRJ010000205.1:0-5043 GCA_964501015.1 uncultured Roseivirgaceae bacterium
ACCATTTCGTGTTCGAATCTGATCATTTGCTATTAGAATTTCCTCAGTAATATTTCCGCAAATAATTTCTTTATCCACTTCGCTGGCAAAAGGTTCTACAATTTCTTCTCCTTGTGCATTCATGAATCCGTACAACCCATTGCTATAGAAGGGAACCAGGTAATCTTGTTCCAACACCTGAACCGCCCGGATTGAATCCGTTAACAGTTCTGCAGGGATAAAACCCTCCTCCTTAAAAAGGTAATAGGCCAGGTTTCTGGCTTTCGAAACATGTGGACTTCCCGGATACCGATGAATAAAGTCAAGAAACGACTGCGGATTACCCGAGGCGGTTGTACGCTCCAGTACCTGACGCTCCGCCTGCGTACGATAGGGTGATTCCGGATATGATTCAATAAACATTACAAAGCTCCCAAGTTTCTGGTCTTTGGTTTTTTCTTCGTACAATAACTTTTCATAGCGCTCACGGGCATCTGCAACACGGGAGGCCTGTGGGTATTTGGTCATAAAATTCAGGTAACTTTCATAGGTATTTATTTTCAGAGCATCAACATAAGCAACTTCATTGCGCAGTTCAATTGCCCGTTCCACCTGAAGGGCATGAGCGAACCGATTTATAAAATCAACATAGCCTAACTCAGTATTGACCCTCATCGCCTGCTCAAAAGCAGAGCTGTCAATAGCCATACGCCTGTTAATAAGAATAGCGCTATCCACCTGAAATCGTTTCATCCTTTCTTGTTGCTTAAGGGTACTATGCTGAAAATCCACTACTGCCTGGTTAACATACCGGAAGGCTGAATCAATATGGAAGGATGGATTACCCGGTGAAAAATAATAGGTTGAAAACAGGAATCGGGCTGTAGCATTAAGCGTATCCTTTCTCAATGCCTTGACCAACTGATTTCGGGATTTCTCCCATTTACCCTTCTGGAGATTATGCAATGCAGACCTTTCCAGCGATCGTTGACTCCAGGCCAACGAAGAAATTAAAATGAACAAAAAACTTAAAACCTTAATCGTATTCAAGCGGTCTATACTTAAGTGCTAAAACTACAAACTTAAACAGGAAGCGTATCGTTCAAGTCGGTGAAGTACTATTTCTGATGGTAAATTCATGTTCATGATTGAAAATGGTTGTAAGCATGGATAATTTGCGTAAATTTTGAGTTATTTAATCAGGGTCAATGGCCAAGTTGAAGAATATTATCAAGCAACTTTCAGAGAAAGATTTTACGGAACTATACACTTCATTGCTCGGGAGTAGTGCTGAAAAGTCTGCCTTTCTGTTGAAAGCATTACGGGAAAGAAATCTGTCGGATACCCGGATCATGGCGGAAATTGAAGTCAATACGAATGCCTATTACACCCTTCGCTCGAGACTCAATTTAAAGATTGAAGAATACCTGATGAAGCAACTGGAAAGTCCGCGTACGGATGTGTTGCGAAAAGTTGCCAACATCAACGAAATTGTTTTTACAAAAAAACGTACAATAGCCATTGCTACACTCAAAAAGCTGGAGAAAGAATTAATTGATTATGATCTGGCAAACGAACTTACTGTTGTCTATAAATCCTTAAAGAAACTAAACGTAAATTCACCCGATTACTTTCAATATTCTCAGTTATACAACCGGCATATTGCGTATATGCTTGCCCTCGATAAGTCGGAGGATTTACTGGCCGACTATTTTAAAAAATACGGTAATTACCTATTAAATGCTGAAGCCTCCGATAAACTTGGTCTTTCGCTGGTGATGAAAGAAATGCAAAACGTTGCCAATTTATACAATTCACACCGGCTGTATGTTTATCGAAGTGCCATGCACGTTTTCCATCGCTTATTTGTTGAGCCGGATGAAAACCTGCAGCATGATTCAGAATCCATTGAAGATATCTTTGACAAGGTTCAGAAAATATTTGATACCTACGGATTAGATTCCATTTACTATCACCTCAACCTGGTTTTTGAGTTTCTTAAACTGGAATATTACAATCACTATAAGGTTTACCGTCAGGCAGAAAAATACTTTGAGGAAGTAAATGATGCTGCAGCCAACCTGTTAACCAATTATGGCACGTTCACCTTCCCATCGCAATTTCTGATCTCCAAGTTAAACCGTCACTTACGGCTCGGTACAGAAAGTGAACTTTACGCTGAAGTAGAAAGTCTTTTTCTCGATTATGAAGAAGAGAGTGTTGATGTTCCCAAGCATGTTATTTTTACAACCTACAAAGCTTTGGCGGCTTATTATTGTGGACGATACGATGAAGCTGCCCGTGTATTAAACACCCTGCTAAATGAAGTAAGTCTGAAACGATATCCATACATACAGCTTGAGTTAAAATCAATACTGGCTCTACAATATGCGTTGCTTCGCGATTATGAACTTTTCAATCAATTGGCGAATAGTATTCAGCGACAGGTACGTTCGTATGATAAAGATGTTTGCGATAACATTCCTTTGTTTATAAAAATTCTGAAAATAGCAGTAAGTGAAGCGAAAAAAGAGAAAGCAAAGAAAATCAATGCCCTGATCCCAAAACTAGCAGGAATGAAAGCCCCTTATTTTGCGCCAACGCTCTTGATAAAACTGGATGAATCCCTTGTAAAGACGCTTACGGAAGATTAAACCTCCATCTTGAGAATAGTTTCGTGCGATAGCGGTTTGTTCAGGTAAATCTTAACATTTTCATGTTGCTTTGACCGGTTAAAATCCTGTGGATTAATAGAGGAGGTCAACATTACAATTTTGCATTTCTTACGAATCGCCTTCCCAAGCTTTTCAAATTCATCCAGAAATTGAAAGCCATCCATCAGGGGCATGTCGATATCCAGAAAAATAATATCGGGTAATACCTGTTCAGCAATATCAAGCTTCTCCATATTGCGTAAAAACTCGATAGCACTTTTAGCGCCTGTATGGGTATAGATATTTTCTGTAACCGCGGCAGCCTCAATCATTTTCTGATTAATCAGGTTGTCAATCTCATTATCATCAATGAGCATTACTGCACGATACTTTTTTGCCGACATAAATTTAAGAGGGAATATATTTACTAAAAATAGAGAATACTAGCGACATATAAGCTTTTTCAGAGATCAAATTTAATTCCTTGTGCCAACGGCAAAGAGTCTCCAAAGTTAATGGTATTGGTTTGCCTGCGCATGTATACTTTCCATGCATCCGAACCTGACTCCCGCCCTCCACCGGTTTCCTTTTCCCCGCCAAAGGCCCCACCAATTTCGGCACCTGAAGTGCCTATGTTAACATTGGCAATGCCGCAATCTGATCCGCTATGGGAGAGGAATTGCTCCATCTCCCGTAAATCGGATGTCATAATTGCTGATGAAAGTCCCTGCTTAACACCATTCTGAATACGAATTGCTTCCTCCAGGCTTTTATATTTTATCAAATACAAGATTGGCGCAAAGGTTTCTTGTTGCACAATGGCGAAATCATTCTTAACTTCTGCTATTGCCGGTTTTACGTAACAACCAGACGCATATGCTTTACCCTTAAGCACTCCACCATCAACCACAAACTTCCCTCCTTCTTTTTCAATTTGCTCCAATGCATTGGTATACAAGGCAACGGCCTGCTGATCAATAAGTGGTCCCACATGATTCTTCGGGTCTAGTGGATTACCAATTGAAAGCTGCTCATAAGCCTTTTTCAGGCGGTTCTTAACATCATTGAATACCCGCTCATGAATTATCAACCTTCTGGTAGTAGTGCATCGCTGTCCGGCTGTTCCAACGGCCCCAAACACGGCCCCACGTATGGCCATATCAAGATTGGCTTTATTGGAAATAATGATGGCATTATTTCCGCCTAACTCCAGCAGCGGTCGGCCAAAGCGCTCCATTACCGTTTTCCCTACTATTCTACCCATTCGGGTTGAACCGGTTGCCGAAACCAATGGAATATCTTCACATTGTGCGATGAGTTGTCCAATGGAAGCATCACCATTGACCAGACACGAAACGCCTTCGGGTACAGCATTTTTTTCAAAAACTTTTGCAATGATCTGCTGACAGGCGATACTGCACAATGGAGTTTTTTCTGAAGGTTTCCAGATACACGTATCCCCACACACCCATGCTAGCATGGTATTCCATGACCATACGGCTACGGGAAAATTGAATGAAGATATAATCCCGACTACACCAAGTGGATGGTATTGCTCATACATGCGGTGATTCGGCCGCTCAGAGTGCATGGTTGATCCATATAGCTGCCTGGATAGGCCCACAGCAAAATCACATATGTCGATCATTTCCTGAACTTCGCCCAGTCCCTCCTGGTAAGATTTACCCATTTCGTACGAAACCAACTTGCCTAAGGGCTCCTTAAATTCTCTTAATGCCTCACCAATCTGACGAACCACTTCACCCCGTCTCGGAGCTGGCCACTTTCGCCATTCTTTAAAGGCTTGTTTTGATTTTTCCACCACCTGATCAAATACAACTGCATCGGCCGATTGTACTGAACCGATAAGTGAACCATCAACCGGAGAATAGGATTTAAGTAAAATACCCTTTGATTTTAACCACTTCTTACCAGTTGAAACACCCGGATTGGATTCTTTTACACCCAATACAGATAATGTCTTTTTAATTTCAGCACTTTTCATTGTAGGTCAATTGAGGATGTAAAACTAATGGATTTCTTATATAGAAATGATTTTAATATGAATTACCGGCTGGTGAAATCAGACATGGAAATTTTATCAACTCCCTTGCCCTACGATACGTTACCACCAATACTTTATACCTGATTTTTTATCAGATGAAGTATCTTTGCCAGCATTCCATTTTTGATTAATCCCTATGGCAAGCAGTACCATGACATCTTCAGCCGGTTTTCCTGATACAGACATGATTGCTGCTGCCGCACAATTCATCAATACCACTTCAAGTCATCTGTTTCTTACTGGTAAAGCCGGTACCGGAAAAACCACCTTTCTTAAAAGTCTTGCCGAGCGAACGCATAAATCATTTCTGGTGGTTGCGCCTACTGGAATTGCTGCACTGAACGC
>CAZCRJ010000205.1:5053-5561 GCA_964501015.1 uncultured Roseivirgaceae bacterium
GGCGGGGTAACAATCCATTCCCAATTTCTACTTCCACCAGGCACATTTCTGCCAGAACGAATTCTTCCCGCTGATTTTCACCACAGCGGAAATTATTTTGCTCAGGATTCACTCGCCCGTAAACATCCCCTCAACAGCGACAGGAAGCAGGTGTTACGTGCTATCGACCTGTTGGTCATTGATGAGGTGAGTATGCTGCGTGCCGATTTACTGGATGCCCTTGACTACAGACTCAAAGCTGCCCGAAATAATTTTCATCAAAGCTTTGGAGGTGTGCAGGTACTTTTGATTGGCGACTTATATCAGTTGCCTCCCGTGGTTAAACGCGAAGATGAAAATGTGTTGAGACGATATTATGCCTCTCCCTGGTTCTATGAAGCTAAAGCACTCCGGCACAATCCCTTCATCTATATTGAGCTGGATAAGATCTTCCGCCAGCATGACAATACATTTATCCAAATCTTAAATAACCTTCGGAATAATACCCCAACCACTGAAGATATTGACA
>CAZCRJ010000206.1:0-5560 GCA_964501015.1 uncultured Roseivirgaceae bacterium
GGTGTCCACAAATCCTGCAAATTCAGCAATAGGGGTACCGCTCAATCAGGTAATAACAGTAACCTTTAATACGGATATGAATCCGCAGACTATTAACCTCAACTCTATCACTATAACAGCCAGCCCTGCTATTGAAGGTACGGTCACCTACTCCAATAGAGTTGCAACCTTTACACCAGCAGCCCCGCTATTGCCCAACACTACGTACACGGGTACAGTGACAAGGGCAGTAAAGGATGTAACAGGAAATGCTTTACAAGAGCCTTATACCTGGACGTTTACGACCGGCCCACCACCAGCGCCTACAGTAGTTACTACTAGCCCCGCTAACCTGGCCATAAATGTTCCGGTGAATCAGGTTATCAGTGCTCAATTCAGTGTGGCAATGGATCCTTTAACGATCACACCATCATCCTTTACGGTACGTTTAGGCACCGATTTGGTTCCCGGAACTGTAAGTTACAATGGAACCACCGCAAGTTTTTTACCAGACAATGCCCTTGAACCGGGTACCTATACCGCACGAATCTCCACATTCGCAAAAAACATGAGTGGAACACCGCTTGCAGCCAATTATGTATGGAGTTTCAGTACGGGTACAACAGTAGGCGCTTCCGGTGTTGACCTAAACTCGGCCGGGTTATTTGGAATACTGGCAGGTGTTGGCATAAGCAACAATGCAGGCTTTAGTGAAATCCGTAACCAGGATGTGGGGATAAGCCCGGGTGTACGTTCTTCCATAACCGGCTTTCCTCCAGCTATTGTAGTGAACGGTGCCATATTCGCTTCGGATGATATCGCACCAGCAGGAGTGGCCGCTATGTTAACACAAGCGAAACAAGATTTAACTGATGCCTACCTCTTCGCTGAAGGTGCCACCTCACCCGCTCCGGCAACTGTAGCTGGCGACCTGGGCGGCATGACACTGGCCCCCGGTATATATAAGTCAACATCAACACTATTAATCCAGGCGGGCGATCTTACCCTCGATGCACAAGGTGATGCCAATGCCGTATGGATATTCCAGATTGGTTCCGACTTCACCACCGTGGGCGGTGCAGGAGGTAATGTAATACTGACCGGTAACGCCCAGGCGAAGAATGTTTTCTGGCAAACCGGTAGCTCAGCAACACTGGGTGATGGCACGTCATTCTACGGCAATATATTGGCCCTAACCAGTATCACCATGAATTCGGGTGCAATAGCAACAGGCAGAATGTTGGCCAGAAATGGATCAGTAGTAATGACCAACACAAACATTATTGAGAAGCCATAATCCCGGAAGAAACGATTCACATTAATTCAAAATCAACATGAAGACTTATAAAAATTTAAAAGAAACAACACCCTTAATACGGTCTCTTCGATATTTAATGGTTAGTGCAGTGCTGCTGACAAGCATGGCTGGTCCTTTGCAGGCGCAGGAAGTACAATATACAAAGCCCTCACTGTGGTTAGGTATAGCTGGTGGTGCAAATTTTAATTTTTACCGCGGCACCACACAACAATTGAATGGTGAC
The DNA here is from genome assembly GCA_964501015.1 of uncultured Roseivirgaceae bacterium. Taxonomy (GTDB): domain Bacteria; phylum Bacteroidota; class Bacteroidia; order Cytophagales; family Cyclobacteriaceae; genus UBA2336. Next base: position 1,521 of record CAZCRJ010000206.1, read on the forward strand.
CTGACAGTACCCGCTGCTTTTCGTCATGGCAGTGGGCTGGGGCTATATCTTGCTCCACTTTTGGAATATCATCGCCCTGATTCACGATTGGGTGTAATGTTGCAAATAGGCTTCGATAGTCGCAAAGGTTCCTTTGATCAGGTAATCACCCCGTGTAATTGTCCGGCTGATTTATCAACTACACTAAACTATATCAGTATAGAACCCAGTCTGAAATTTGCACCATTTAAATCGGGCTTCTACCTGTATGCAGGACCAAGGTTTGCTTTTACCAGAGACCATTCTTTTACATACCAGCTAGGAACTAATCCTGATTTTCCTAATCAGGAACCGAATGCGGATATAAGCGGTGACTTTAGCGATGTGAACAAAAACATTGTGTCTATGCAAGTAGGAGCAGGGTACAACATTTCCCTCTCTTCTGCTGAAAAGCAAACACAAGTAGTTCTTGCTCCTTTTATTTCGTTTCAACCCTATTTTGGTCAGGCTCCCCGGTCGTCAGAAACCTGGAATGTTACCACACTGCGTGTTGGTGCAGCGTTAAAGTTTGGTCGTGGCCGTGAAAGTGCTGTAACTCCATCAGTACCTTCGGTTAAGGGCATTGATCCGCTACCAGAAGTAAAATTTACAGTGACCTCACCAAAGAACATTCCGGTAGACCGCAGAGTACGGGAAACATTCCCGTTACGCAACTATGTGTACTTTGATTTGGGTTCAACAAAAATACCTGATCGCTATGTGTTGCTTGAAAAAAGTCAGGTGAAGGACTTCAAGGAAGATCAATTGGAAGTATTTACACCCAAACAACTGTCGGGCCGTTCAGCTCGTGGAATGACAGTATATTATAATGTGTTGAATATAGTGGGCGATCGACTGGGAAAAAATCCATTGGCAACGATTACCCTGGTTGGATCGTCAGAATCAGGCATTGATGATGCCAAAGCAATGGCGGAATCAGTAAAGAATTACCTGGTTAGCGTGTTTACAATAAATCCTTCCCGTATCAACATTGAAGGGCGTGAAAAGCCAAAAATTCCTTCCACACAGCCGGGTGGAACCCAGGAGCTTAAACAACTGCATGAAGACGACCGAAGGGTATCCATTGAGAGCGGCTCGGCTGCCATGCTTATGGAATTTCGGAGTGGTCCGGACGCACCGTTGAAGCCTGTAGAAATTGTAGCCGTACAAGCTGCGCCCATCGACAGTTATGTAACGTTCACAGTTGAGGGTGCTAATGAGCGGTTGGCTTCATGGTCAATTGAAGCGAAAGATGAAAAAGGTGCAGTTCAAAAATTCGGACCTTATTATAACGATGAAGTGAGTATACCCGGCAAGTCAATCTTAGGTACTCGTCCTTCCGGTGATTATTTGGTAACCATGGTTGGCCAAACGAAAGATAACCGTGTAATTAGAAAAGAAGCAAAGGTACACATGGTTCTCTGGACTCCGCCCGCCAATGAACAAGGTATGCGTTACAGCGTGATCTATGAATTCAACAATTCGGAATCAATTGCCATGTATGAAAAATACCTGACAGAAATTGTAGCGCCAAAGATTCCGGAAAACAGTAAAGTACTTGTTCATGGGTATACGGATACCATTGGTGACGAAGTCAACAATAAACAATTATCGTTGGCAAGGGCAAATGATGTAAAGATCCTTTTGGAAAAAGGCCTCGCGAAGGTTGGACGAACAAATGTAAAGTTCGAAATACGTGGTTTTGGAGAAGATCAGAATCTATCACCATTTGATAACAAATGGCCTGAAGAGCGAGCTTATAACCGTACTGTTTTAATTGATATTATCCCTGACAAATAGAAGGTATTACTAAACAGAGACAACAAAATAGCAGGGTTTCGCCCTGCTATTTTTATGTTCATCATTGTAATACTGGTTTTCTTTTAAAGGAGTGTGAGGTGGAGCTAATTGTTTGTGAGCGTCAGTGGGCTGAAACTAAATACTTTGGATCGTTGATCTTCTTTTTTCTTTCAATGCTTTAAAATGTGATGGCGTTAACCCGGTAGCCTTTTTAAACTGCGTTGATAAATGTGCAGCGCTGCTATAATGTAGTTTATGAGCAATTTCAGCAAATGTATCTTCCCCAAAAATAATTAACTCCTTTACGCGTTCAATTTTTAAGGCGATAAGGTGTTGTTCAATGGTAGTGGCTTGAACCTCGGAAAAGAAATTGGATAAGTACGTATAATTATGATTTAATTCCCGACTTAATAAAACTGAAAACTTTATCGCTGGCTTATTGTCTGACTTGTATACATAATCAATCATGACTTTTTTAATTTGCTCAATTAGCACACCTTGCTTTTTCTCTAATAATTCCAAACCTGCTTTATTGATTTTACTATTCAGTTTCCTTTTGTTATCATCCGAAAGATCTTCTATGGTTTCAATTTCACCTAATTCAACTTTAACTAGTGAAACGCCAAGCTCATCCAATGCTTCTTTAACAACAATTTTACAGCTTTCGCAAGCCATATTTTTTACGTAGATTTTCATTATGTATATGTTTTTCTAATCGGGTAATACAGAATATATGCACAAATCGTTCCAGCAAATAGCAGGAAAAAAATGGGGTTTGTCCGCGTAAGTCGCGAAAACTACGTTATTCTTTGTTTCTTGATTTACCGTGTGTAAAAGCAGTAAGGTACTTGGGGCTGTCCCGTAGGTAGGAAAGATCTACCTTCCATTTTATTGAGACGTTATTCGTCCGGGTTTTCTTAAATTTGTTCCAATGATAACCGATTTGGTGGCTAACTGCTTTCAGTAGTCTTACATTTTCTTTTACGATTCATCCCGTGATTATTAAGGTACATGAAAAATTATTTACGCATAGAATATTTTGCATTTCTATTTATAGTTTCAGGTTGTTCTAAGGAAGTTACTATTCCTCTGGAAACAACTATCATCAATCTAGCTAAAGACCGTTCGCAGGCTGTTGTAAAGTATGATACTTCCTTCCTCCTGCAAATCCTTGATGAAAACTTTGTGTACATTAATACTTCTGGCAAAACGTTGAATCGCGAAAGTTATTTAGAAGGGCTGGTTTCGTTTAAAAATGATTCTTCTTACTGGATATCACAAGATCTAGATCGCATAGGAGTGAAATCAATGAACAACGGTGATGCAGCTATTATTACTTTTAGAGTACACGATAAATTTATGTATGAAGGAATACTTTATACCAACTACTGTAGCTCAACCTTCGTCTATGAAAGAAAAGGTAAAGAATGGAAGTGTTTGCTAGGACAAACGACTAAAATTGAATCAGATCAATAGTTGGTTGGTAGTATCCGGTATAGTAAGCTTACCAGTAAAATATAGTTTAGTTTTAATGTCCAGGTGCCTCGGAATTCTTCACTTGAATTTCCAAATCAAAGCGGTATCAAAACCGGGGATAGTTCGTAGTGAATTCGATGACGTCCCAATATGGGATCAGAACTGCCCGACAAGCAACGCCACAAACACGCCCGCATAATTAGCAATGCCCAGGCCTAACAGCGACAAGGCAATACCCACTGGCAATACTTCCTTATTCTTCAACGAACTGGCAACCTGTGCCACAAAAGGTGGCCCTAAAATACAGGCCGTACTGGTAATCATAAAGCTTTCCGTGTCGCCCTTAACCAGGCGGGTTAAGATGAGGTGCAAAACGATCATGGAAAGAATAAACACCACGTTGAAGCCCAGGTAGTCGGTACCGGTTTCTAACAGATGGCTGAAGTCGGTCATGAAGCCTGCGGCCAGTCCGAAGATGAGCATCAAATATTGGGCATAGGGATACACCCCTTGAAGCGTGCGCACTTTTTTGGAGAACGATAAGGCAATGCCCAACGTAGTGAGCGTGAGCATCAGCAAGGTCTGGTTCAGTTGGCCCTTTACGTCTTTGATCAGTACGGCCGGTATAACCGATAGCGCTATCGCACCAAGCGCAATGCCGGTGGCCAGCAACAGGGGTTTAATGGTATTCCACGTTCTGTGTTCCGGTGGAAAGGGATGGTCATGCGCTTCACGACTTTCATCCA
>CAZCRJ010000207.1:0-5548 GCA_964501015.1 uncultured Roseivirgaceae bacterium
CAATCCCAAATGGACATTCCGGCATAGCCTCGCTCAACGGTGCGATCCAGGTTATCCCAGTGGTTAAGTACCCTTAATATTATTTTGGGTGCACTCTCAAATTCTAACGTACTGATATTCTGATGAGTTTGTAAAAGTTTTAAGAAATGAAAAACTCCATACAGCACACCAATGTCTTCATTGGCGGTAATAATAATTACTTGTTTTTTTAAATGGGTAGTACGGAAAATCAGAAAGCCCTCCTTGCCAAGAGATGTTAATTTGTTTTCCAGTTTCATACCGGAAAGTACAGGTGAACTTGAAGGTGTTCCGATAATTAATGTTCCATGGGATCTTATAACGTTGACAGCAGGTATGGATTGGCCCAGTAAACCATTAAGTCCTAACGTAAGTTCTTTTTTAGCTACCTGTAGGGTAGGTGAATTTCCCTCCATCAGAAAACCTGTAACTGACTTTTTATAGGATGTTAACAGCGTTGGATTATCAATACGATCATACCTCAACCAGAGTCGATAACCATCTTCTGCCTGTAGGTTACTAGTTGTTATCAGGATTATGGTAAGTACGAAGTATACTCGCATAACAGTTAAGGTGTAAACTTATTTCTTTAAAGAAGATTGACGAATAATGAGCTCATGACGAAGTACAATAGTGTCAAGGTTAGCGGACTGGCGCTGATCAAGTTTATTCACTAATGTTGCAGCAGCCACTTCACCCATTTCTTGTCCAGGATAGTTGATAGTTGTTAGATTGGGTTCAATAACTTTAGAAATAGGATCATTGTTAAAACCAACAAAAGCAATTTCCTGTGGAATTTTTATTCCGGCTTGTTTCAGTTCACGCATGCACGCAACGGCTGACGTGTCATTGGAAGCGAACACGCCATCTGGTCTTGGTGTCATGGAAAGAATTTTTTGTGCAGCTTCAGCACCGGACTGATCGTTCAAATTACTACTCATTACCAGTGCCGGGTCAAAGGTAATCCCTCTTTCGTGTAAGGCTTGTTTATAACCCTCTAAACGATCGGAATAAACATTCCTGTTCAGGCTACCCGCCAGATGCAGAATGCGTCTACATCCCTGGTCGATCAGGTGTTTGGTTGCATCATAGCCGGCCTGGTTATTATCAATTACAATACTGGTGCAATCCGGGTGTTCTATAATACGATCAAAGAATATAAGTGGAATTTTCTTTTTCAGAAGTGTTTCAAAGTGATCATTATCCTGCGTATCGTAAGCTAAGGAAACCATAAGCCCATCAATGCGGCTATTATACATGGTAGTTGCACTGGCAATTTCTTTTTTGTAGGATTCCTGCGACTGGCTAATGATAAGGTTATACCCATTCTCATTGGCTACTTTTTCCATACCCGCAATAACGGTGGACATGAAGTAACTGTTCAGGCGCGGAACAATTACACCAATTGTATTCGTGCGTTTGCGTCTTAAATTGCTGGCAAAAGTGTTATACTGATAGCCCATTTTCTTGGCTGTATCCAGTATTTTGCGTTTGGTTTCCTTTCGGATACCCGGATGGTCACTTAGTCCCCTGCTCACTGTAGCAGGAGAAATACTAAGTGATTTCGCGATATCATAAATGGTGACGTCCTTGTGTTGGCTCATTTCAATCGCTTACATAACAATCTGACCACAAATACGGCAAAAATCGTGTTATTAAAAATAATTATATGCAATCGGTTGCATAAATGTTGAATATTTACTCATTTAAAGGTTAGAAGGAGTTACCGATAAAATCGTTTGATTTGATCAAGAATTAAGCTTTTTAACTATAAAACCTGAATTTTATGCTACAAAAATACCTTTTTTGGCTTTTTGCAACATTTCAATTCTTCATAAGTTTTGGCCAGCAAAGTCCGGTTTATACAGACCCCTCAAAACCGCTTGAAGCCCGCGTAAACGACCTTATTGGGCTACTTACGCTTGAAGAAAAGGTTAATCAGATGATGCATACCAGTCCGGCCATCGAGCGGCTGAATATTCCCGCCTACAATTGGTGGAATGAGGCGTTGCATGGAGTAGGGCGCGGTGGTGTTGCCACTGTATTTCCGCAAGCCATTGGTATGGGGGCTACATTTGATGAAGACCTTATATATAGAGTGTCATCTGCGATTTCCGATGAGGCGCGTGCCATGTATAATGCCGCAGTTTCTAAAGGTTATTACCAACAATATGGTGGCCTGACTTTCTGGACTCCTAATATTAATATCTTCAGAGATCCACGTTGGGGGCGTGGTCAGGAAACCTATGGTGAAGATCCTTTCTTAATGTCGCGGTTGGGAGTTGCGTTTGTTCGTGGTCTTCAAGGTGATAACCCAAACTATCTGAAAACAGCTGCCTGTGCCAAACATTTTGCCGTGCACAGTGGACCGGAAAAACTCAGGCATGAATTTAATGCCGTATCGTCACGTAAGGATCTGAGAGAAACCTATTTGCCAGCGTTTAAAGCATTGGTTGATGCCGGGGTGGAATCAGTAATGTGTGCCTACAATAGTACGAACGGTGAACCATGTTGTTCTAATAATTTTTTATTGAATGAGGTGCTTCGGAAGGAGTGGGGTTTCAAAGGACACATTGTGACCGATTGCTGGGCCGTTGCCGATTATTACAACGGACATAACGTGGTGAAGACCCAAGCGGAAGCTGCTGCTATGGTGGTGAAACAAGGTGTGAGTTTGAATTGTGGAAATGAATACGGTGCCCTTATTGAGGCGGTTGCAAAGAAATTGATTACCGAAAAAGAAATTGATGAAGCTTTAGCCATATTGTTGCGCACACGTTTTAAGTTGGGATTGTTTGATCCGAAGGAGAGTAATCCATATAACGCAATATCTACCGAGGTCATTAACAGTGAGAAGCATCGTGCACTTGCCAGAGAGACCGCTCAGAAATCTATTGTGCTATTGAAGAATAATGGTGTTCTGCCATTGCGCAATGATCTGAATAAATATTTCATTACCGGGCCAAATGCAGCAAATGTTGATGTGTTACTTGGAAATTACTATGGCGTAAACCCGCAGATGGTTACTGTGCTTGAAGGCATAGCAGCGGCCATACTTCCAGGGAGTCAACTTCAGTACCGTCAGGGTATTATGCTCGACAGGCCTAATGCCAATCCTCAGGATTGGTCTACGGGTAATGCCAAAAATAGTGATGCTACATTTTTGGTGATGGGCATCAGTGGTTTGCTGGAAGGCGAAGAAGGGGAGTCTATCGCGTCACCAACATTTGGGGATCGGTTAGACTATAGTATTCCTCAACACCAGATTGAGTTTTTGAGGAAATTAAAAGACGGGCATAATAACCCTGTTATTGCCATTGTAACGGGAGGCAGCCCGATGAACCTGGCCGAAGTTCATGAATTGGCAGATGCTGTATTGTTGATCTGGTATCCCGGTCAGGAGGGAGGCAATGCTGTGGCTGATATTATTTTTGGCAAGGCTTCACCTTCAGGAAGGTTGCCGATTACATTTCCAAAGTCATTGGAACAACTTCCACCGTATGAGGATTATTCTATGAAAGGAAGAACATATCGATTCATGGAAGCGGAACCACTCTATCCATTTGGCTTTGGATTGAGTTACACCTCGTTTGCTTACAGTGATTTGAAATTATCTTCAGCTGATGCAAAAAAAAATCAACCGGTTGAAGTTGAAGTTATGGTCACCAATACCGGAAAGGTGGCAGGTGAAGAGGTTATTCAACTTTACCTTTCGCATGTGGATTCAAAAATCCAGGCCCCATTATTTTCACTAAATGGAATTAAACGTCTAAAGCTTGCACCAGGAGCTTCCGAAAAGATTAAGTTTACCATCACCCCACAGATGTATTCGATTATTAACGAAAAAGGTGTTGCTACTATCCAGCCAGGCAAAGTCCGTGTTTCAGTTGGCGGCTCTTTACCCGGAAGTCGAAGCCAAGCACTTGGTTCGGCCAAATCAGTACAGACACTTTTCACTGTAAAATAAACCTTATTCCTAACCAATAACCTAAACGCTGCACATGGAAATGTTTTCTACAATTGACTGGGTAGTAGTAGTAGTGTACTTCCTGGCCATTGCCGGCATTGCTGCGTGGTCGATGAAGAAAAAGAAGGACACCGCACAAGAATATTTTCTTGCCGGTCGCAACGTGGGTTGGTTTGTAGTAGGCGCTTCTATACTGGCCTCCAATGTAGGCAGTGAACATGTGGTCGGGTTATCCGGAACAGCCGCAGAAAGCGGTTTAGTAATGGGACACTATGAGTTACACTCCTGGATTGTATTGCTGTTAGGGTGGGTATTCATTCCGTTTTATATACGCAGTGGAGTGTTTACCATGCCCGAATTTTTGGAGCGGAGATATAATTCATCAGCACGCTGGTTTTTATCGGTTGTATCCCTATTGAGTTATGTAATTACAAAAGTTTCGGTTACGGTTTATGCTGGTGCCGTTGTGATTGCAACGTTTATGGGATTTGATTTCTGGACCAGCGCATTTGTGCTGGTAATACTAACCGGTATTTACACGGTGCTGGGTGGTATGCGCGCTGTTGTTTACACGGAGGCATTGCAGGCTGTTTTGTTAATTATTGGTTCCTTGATTCTTACACTTTTAGGATTATCAGAACTTGGCGGATGGGAAGCCATGATTTCCTCCGCTCCAAAGGAGAAGTTAAACATGTTTCCGCCCCTCAGTCATCCCGACTTCCCGTGGGCCGGAATTCTGTTTGCCTCACCCATCGTGGGTGTATGGTACTGGTGTACCGATCAGTATATCGTGCAGCGCTGCCTTACAGCAAAAAATGAAACAGAAGCGAGACGGGGAACAATCTTTGCAGCGTATCTAAAGTTATTTCCGTTTTTCATCTTCTTGATTCCTGGCTTGATCGCCACTGCATTGGCGGCACAAGGGAAAATAGAGCTCACCAGTGCCGACAGTGCGTTTCCAACATTAGTAAAGACACTTTTGCCAACCGGACTAAAAGGTTTGATAGCCGGAGGATTATTGGCTGCTTTGATGAGTTCGCTGGCTTCTGTGTTCAATTCATGTTCTACACTATTTACAATGGATATCTACAAGAAAATAAAACCAGAAACATCGGAGAAAAATTTGGTTATGGTTGGTCGCATTGCCACAGGAGTTGTGGTTGTGTTGGGAATTTTGTGGATACCTGTCATGAGTGGTATCTCGGGTGTGTTGTATCAGTATTTACAAAGTGTTCAATCTTATCTTGCGCCACCAATCGCATCCGTGTTTTTATTAGGTCTTTTCTATAAACGAATAAATTCTAAAGGCGCCATGACAGTGCTGGTGGGGGGTGCAATTATTGGCGTGCTGCGTATTTTCCTTGAACTGAACAAGAGTTCGTTAAAAGGATTCTTGTATGAGTTTGCTAATCTTAATTTCCTCTATTTCTGTATTGCCTTGTTTGTACTCTCTGTAGTGGTATTGGTTGGTGTGAGTTTACTAACAGAGAAGCCATCAGAAGATCAAATCAAAGGATTAACCTTTGCCACAACAGTTGCTGAGGATCGTGCCATTTCAAAAGC
>CAZCRJ010000208.1:0-5547 GCA_964501015.1 uncultured Roseivirgaceae bacterium
ATTTTGTCCATATTATTTTAACCATTGTTCAGACTTTTCCTTTACTTCATCGTGAGAAAGAACTTCACCTTTTGCTTCTTGCTCCTCAGATTCGTCAATATCAGTGAGAAGGGCTAGTTGAAGGTAAATATCCTCAAGACTGGTTTGGTCTGTAACCTTATTGGCAATTTCGATTAAATGCTCCTTTAACTTATTTGTCATGATTTTATCAAAGTTAAATTTACTAATTTTCAAGCATATTTAACTTGAAATTCATTCGTATGGATGCGCTTATAGACTTTGGTAAGATATTAATTCCTGCTTCGCTGGTATTGTATGCAGCGTATTTATTGGTCCGCTCGTTCCTGGCCAAGGAAATCGAATTAAAGAAACTCGAAATTCGCAGCCGGAGCATTGAAACCGTATTGCCGCTGAGGCTTCAGGCATATGAAAGAATGTGCCTTTTCCTGGAACGAATAAGCCCTCAGAATTTGTTGGTAAGGCTGAATCCCGGATCGATGCCGTCACGCGATTTTCACCAGATATTGTTGAACGAGATCAGAAATGAATATAATCATAATGTTTCGCAGCAGGTTTTTATGAGTGAAAGCAGTTGGGAATTGATCCGGAATGCCAAGGAAGACTTAGTGGTAACGATTAATGATGCCGCATCAGAAATGACTCCGGAATCCAGCAGCCTGGATTTATCGAAAAGGATATTTGAAAAAGTGATTAATCGCCCTGATCCGATAGCACATGCACTGGTAGAGATCAAGCGGGAGATACAACAAACGTTCTGAAGAATTTTATGAACAATGTTTTTTTTAAGGCAGCAGTAAATAAAGCTTCCGGGTTGTTCGGAAGACACAACCGTATTGTGCTGCTGGTTTCCCAACTGGCGATTAAGATTGGTACGATCAACCGGAGTGATCTGAATTTCCAGGCCGCTATGGTAAAGATTAATACCTTACAGCGATTGGTGCGCTCGTACACTTCAGGCCAGTATAAAACTATTCCCTGGAAGACGATGGCCACCATTCTGGGCGCATTTGTTTACTTTGTGAATCCGTTAGACCTGATTCCAGATGTGGCGCCAGTAATAGGACTTACGGATGATTTTTCTATTCTTATCTGGGTATACAGTTCTGTTCAGACAGAGATTGATAAGTTCCTGGCATGGGAACAATCAAAACTCACCTTGTTATGAAGACTGCACTGATTGCCGGTTCCACCGGGTTAATTGGAAAGCAGCTGTTGCAGTTGTTACTGGATGATGCCTACTACACAACCGTTAAGGCCATCAGCCGCAAGCCACTGGATATCGTTCATCCCAAACTTGAAAGTATCGTAGCAGATTTATCAACGCTGAGTGAACAGTATGATCAGCTTAAGGCAGATGATGTTTTTTGCTGCCTGGGTACTACCATTAAACAGGCCGGAAGCAAGGAAGCATTTCGTAAGGTGGATTATGACTATCCGTTGGAGCTTGCCCGGTTGGCGAAGAATCAAGGCGCTTCGCAGTATCTTATCGTTACAGCGTTAGGATCCGATGTGAAGTCTGCAATTTTCTACAACCGTGTTAAGGGTGAAGTAGAAAAGGCACTTGAGGAGATTGGATTTCAATCCTACCATATTTTGAGGCCATCATTGTTGTTAGGGGAACGTTCGGAAAAGCGGGCAGGTGAAGGAGCGGCCACTGGCGTGTATACAGCGTTGGGATTTTTGATTCCCGCGAAATACAAAGCGATTGAATCAGATAAAGTAGCGCGGGGAATGCTGCACTTTGCCAAGCAAAATTCACGTGGTACGTTCATTCACGAATCGAAGGAGCTTCAGCAGTTTTAGGTTGCGCAGGATGGAGCGGCTCATACGGTAATTCCTTTTTATTCACCAACGGTATCTTTTCCATAGTGTGTACTTCTATCATAGGAATGCCAAAGTCTTCCACTACTTCACCTTTGATCGAATAAAACCCTCTTCCCCGAAACGGGAACCTGCGCGCCACATCAGGAAAATGTACGGTGTCAAACACTTCGCCCTGGTGATCGCAGAAGGTTCCAAACTGCATGAGCTCCCCTTTTAAGGTACTGGTATTTTTGGTGGTGACTACATAGCCAAGTATGTGCACGGTTTTTTCGAGTTTGCTCAAGAGTTCGAGGGCTTGGGTATCACCATAATCACTGGTGGCCACCAACCGGAACGGATTGCACAGCGGAAAGCCCAGCAACTCAATTTCATCAAACGCATCCTCCAGTTCGTTTCGTTGCAATACCGGCAGCGGATAGTCCTTTGGTTCGGGATCAAAAAGCTCCGCCATATTGTTTACCCTGTTTTTGCTGTTGCTGTGGTAGAGCATCGCCTCCCATAATAATTTCTGTTTTGATTTCGCAGTAAACCGAAAAGCACCCACACGAATGAGCAGGCGTACTTGTTCCAGCCCAACCGGTATTCTGCGCATAAAATCATTCAAACTTCTGTACGCTCCGTTTCGTTTACGCTCTCGATCAATCTGTTGCGCAACTTTTGTTTCCAATCTTTTCAGGTTGATGTATCCCATGTAAACCTCTTTTCCGTAAATGGTTGTCAGGTATTCACTCTTGTTCACACAAGGGGCATGAATCATTGCGCCATTCATGCGTGCTTCGTGAAAATAAAATTCGGTTTTATAGAATCCGCCAAAGTTGTTGATCACGCCCACCATAAACTCCAGCGGATAGTGTGCCTTCAGGTACAGGCTCTGATAACTCTCTACCGCATAGCTGGCCGAATGACCTTTGGCAAACGAGTACCCGGAGAAACTTTCAATCTCGTACCATACGCGCGCAATGATATGCTCCGGGTAGTTTCGTTCGCGACAGTTCTCAAAAAACTTCTCCTGCACCCGTTTAAACTCTTCCCGTGAACGGTACTTCCCCGACATACCCCTGCGCAGTACATCGGCTTCGGTCAGGGTTAGTCCGGCAAAGTGATGTGCTACTTTGATTACATCTTCCTGGTACACCATCACGCCATAGGTTTCGCGCATCAGTTCATCCATCAAGGGATGAATAACCTCATAGGTTCCGCCATTCCGAACGGTATGAAAGCGTTCGATGTAGGCCCGCATCATCCCCGATCGTGCCACGCCCGGCCGGATGATGGAACTGGCTGCCACCAGGGTGAGGTAATCTTCACAGCGCAGTTTACCCAGCAGCATGCGCATGGCGGGTGACTCCACATAAAAGCATCCCATGGCTTTGCTGTGGCGCATCAGGTCTTTTATTTTTTCGTCTTGCTTGAAATCATGAAAGCGGTGTATGTCTATTTCAACTCCCTGATTTCGTTTTACGTGCTTTACAGTTTCTTTCAGATGGCCCAGTCCCCGCTGACTTAAAATATCAAACTTGAAAATACCGATGTCTTCTGCATTGTGCATTTCAAAATGCGATGCCGGATAGCCCTTGGGTGGGAGCTCAGTGGCGGTGTAGGCGTAGATGGGCTTTTCGGTGATCAGCACACCGCCCGCATGAATGGAAATGTTGGCCGGTAAATCTTTCATCCGGTCGGCATAGCGGAAAATCAGTTCCGTGATGTGGTCGCGTTTCCGGTGTGGATCTTCCACCAAGGCATCAATCTCTGCTTTGGGCAACCCGAACACTTTGCCCAGTTCACGCAGAATCGATCGCCTTTGGTAGGTAACGTGTGTTCCGAGCAGGCATACGTGATCGTGCCCGTAGGTATTGAAAAAATAATCGTACACCTCATCGCGGTTGTCCCACGAAAAGTCGATATCGAAATCAGGTGGGGAGGAGCGCTCCGTGTTTAGAAATCGCTCGAAATATAAATCCAGTTCAATCGGGTCAACATTGGTGATGTCCAGACAATACGCCACCACGCTGTTGGCACCACTGCCGCGCCCTACATAATCAAACCCGCGTTCTTTCGCAAAGCGGATGAGGTCGTAGGCGATAAGGTAGTAGCTGCAAAATCCTTTTTGCTTGATGGTGTTGAGTTCGCGCTCAAAGCGTTCGCGCAAAACCGGATTGCTAACATTATATCGCTTTTGAAATCCTTCCCATGCCTGGGTTACCAGAAAGTCCCAGTCGTTCTTTTCGCTTCCGGTTAACGTCTTTTTATTTTTATCGGTATGCAGATCAAAATGGATCGAACATTGATTCAGTAGGTTTTTTGTGTTGCGGATAAGTTCAGGATAATTTCTGAAAAACGCTTCAAGATCTTTTTCTTCCATCATCACCTCTTCCGGATGCGCCTGTTCGTGTGCCGGAAGTTTACTCAACAACGTATTGTTATCAATGGCGCGTAACAGCCGGTGAACATTGTAATCGGTTTTGGTAGCAAAGGTTACCGGGTGGAGGATGACAAATTTTTCTGGCCATTCTTTCCGGGCGGCAGACAGCGCGAACTGGTTGAGTTGGTGTTTGCGTATCCCAATAAATTCGTTTGCACGCAAACGTTCCGGTTCGGTTTCTCCGAACGGATAAAGAATGAACGTGTCTTCGATAACCGGTGCACGCTCCGGTAGTTTTTTATTCTCGCGGTTATGATGGGAGAGAAATCGGTTGATGTTTTCAAACCCATTGTTATTCTGGGCGATAGCAATGTACAGCAGATCATGCTCCTGCCGGAATTCAATTCCAACTGCAATTTCCAGTTCGTGCGGATGATCGCCAGCCAGCGGTGAGCCGGGTTTTCGTTCAGCACACAGCCGTAGCATTTCAATGTAGGAAGCGGTGTTGTTGATTTCCGTGAGAACCAGTTTACGCACACCGCATTTTCGGGCTTCATCAAAAAGCTTCTCTACCGGCAGGGTGCCGTATTTAAAACTGAAGGCGGTATGGCAGTTGAGGAACATGGTCGTATATAGCTGTCATTACAAACCATGTTTTAGTATATTTGAACTATGGTGATTACAATAAAAAAGGGAGCGACAAAATCGGATATTGAAAAAGCCCTGGCTAAACTGGAGAAAGGAAAGAAGAAGCCTTCGCTCAAAAAGCATTTTGGTTTGCTGAGGCGCGGACTGGATGGGTTGACGTATCAAAAAAAAGTAAGACGTGAAGATTGATTTCTTAGCTGATACAAACATTCTGATTAATCTTCTCGAAGGCGATAAACGCCTTCTTTCGTATACAGAAAAATTATTTGCCGTTTCTTTTGTTTCTGAAATTGAATTATTGGGCATGCCGGGAATTTCCCCGTCCCAGATCAAAATATCAAAATCTCTTTTGAACGATTGTGTTCTGATTCCATACAGTGATGAAATAAAAGAGATCGCCATAGCATTAAAACAGAAAAGAAAAATAACCTTGCCGGACGCCCTTATTGCAGCAACCGGAATCCAGTACAGTATGCCCATACTAACATTCGATAAAGGATTTTCCAAGATCCCGGGTATAGCACTACTATTGCTGCAATAAATAGATTTTTTCATTCTCCATATTCTGGTCACTTCCCAAAACAGATATCCTTATAATGAACCCACTTTTTTCCATTACGGGCTAATACGGTAATTCGATCGCAGAGAAAATGCTGGTTGCTGTAGTTCAACTCTTTTAAGTACGGCCAGCA
>CAZCRJ010000209.1:0-5495 GCA_964501015.1 uncultured Roseivirgaceae bacterium
ATTCTACTAACTACACTAACACTTTATATGTTATTCGAATAGATCGACTTGGTATTCAAAAGCCGGTATTAATCGATAGCATAATCATTAATGCTGATGGCACTTTCAAGTACGAAGCGGCCTCGGATAGACAAGGAATACTGTATGAATTTAGATTATCTCCTAATGGTGGAAACTATAAATCTTTGACTTCAGGCATTGCTGATAATTGGTTTCACATTATCACAGATGGTAAAAATGAATCAATAGCCGTTTCAGCCTACGCTGACTCACTTTATTATTCAATCAAAATCTCAGAAAATAAGCTAAATGAGGACTTGATGTTTTTTCGAGACCTTAAACGACCTATTGCAAATATTCTGAGGCACTTAGCAGACTCAATAAGAATCCACCCTGAAAATAGTGAATCTTATAAAGAGGCAAGCATGAAAGGAATTTTTACAGAGGCAGAAAAGTTAAGGAAGAAGATTTCTGATGTTTTGGATACATGTTATACTGAACCATTATTAGTTGCAGGTTTGTATTATCTTAATGAAGCCTATTTTGGACAATTACCAGGAGCGGAACTCGATAAGTATGCTTACAGACTTAATAAGGAAAGTGTAAATATTGTAAGGGCTATTAAAAATGCTTCTCAGAATGGGGATCGAAATAGGTTGGGAATGGCAGTTGCCGATATTAAAATGATAGACTATAAAGGGAATATGGTATCACTTTATGGTGTAGAAAGTGACTATAAAGTTTTGGACTTTTGGGCTTCCTGGTGTGGCCCTTGCAGACAAGCTAATCGGACTTCGTTACCGAGATTGAATGAGTTCCTAAGCAAGGAAAGAATACCTTTAATAGCAATAAGCATAGATGAAGATAAAGTAAAATGGCAAAATGCAGTGAAGACAGATAAAACGAATTGGAAGCAATGGTTAGATGCTGAAGGCATTATGAAAAATCAATTAAGTATTTATGGAGTTCCCATTTATTTTTTAGTTGATGATAAAAACAGAATTATTTATGAAGCGGTTACCCCGCTTCAAATCGAACTTTATCTTAAGTCAAAACTAGAGTTAACTAATTAATTTTTGCCTCACCACTTCATAGATTGCCACACCAGTGGCTACTGATACATTCAGTGAACCAATATTTCCGTTCATTGGGATCTTAACTAGTTCGTCCGCTTCGCGGATCAGCGTATCAGCAATACCATCTTCTTCCGAACCCATAATGAGGGCAACCGGTCGGTTAAACTCCACATCATATAAATGTTTGGATGCCTTCTCTGTGCAGGCTACTACCATAATGCCACTTTCGCGAAGTAATGTGATGGTTTTCTTTAAATCTTTTTCCCGGCATACCGGCAAATGGTTTAGTGCACCCGCAGAGGTTTTCATGGCATCGCTGGTGATGGGCGCGTTTCCTTTTTCTCCTATAACAATGGCATGAATGCCGGCACATTCAGCTGTTCGAACAATTGCGCCAAAATTGCGTACATCGGTTATGCGGTCCAGGATTAATAAAAATGGTTCTTTCCCTTCGCTGTACAGGGAGTGAATAATGTTGTCTAGTGCAGCATACTCAATCGCTGAGATTAGGCAGATTACTCCCTGGTGATTTTTTGTTGTAAGTCGGTTGAGTTTTTCCTGCGGAACATAGGTAAAGGAAATACCCTGTTGTCTTAAAAGTTGAAGCAATTCCCGCACGAGGTCATTGCCAATACCTTTTTGGATTAATATTTTCTCGATTTGCCTACCCGCGCGGATGGCTTCCATTACCGCACGCGTACCGTAAATCATATCAGTTTTTGTCATAAGGGCGTTAGTGCGGATTAAGGAGATAAAAGTACAACTTCCTCTTTCGTGCAGTATGTTAGTAGGGTTAGAATCTTGCTTTTCGCCAGAGATCGATCATGGAATACCAGTTGTCAGAATAATTTTTATCACGGATCAGCACAAAGTTTTCCGGATCAAACATTGTGGATGATTTTACAAACGTAAACCGACCTTTATAATAGACATTCTTATACTCCCAAACCTCGCGATTGCCAACCAGGAATACTTCCTCAGGCGGACCAAAAATGATATAGATCATTCCACGATCTGTTTTCCAGCCTTCTTTATACGAACTGAAAAGTACGTTTGCCTGTTCAACACGTCTGAAATAACTCCGCATAAAAATCCGGGCCCGTTCAGGAGTACCGGTAATGGACAAAATAATTTTATCAAATTGTGTTTTATCAGATCCGGCCGCCAGCAGGCGTTGATATTCCTGATTTGTGCATATGTAGATCATGGGACCTGCCAGGCTTTCTAATTTATTCAACTTTGGATAGTCGTCTTCAATTCTGAAGGCAAGTCCCTTTGATGATGCTGTATCACGTTGTACCAGGTAAAGTCCCTTTTGCTGTAAGAACATCAATCCATTTTCGGTAACCGTAAAAATGGAGTCGGGTTTAAGTGTTGCGGGAACCCTTGCAAGTGCCGTTGAAAAGGCAGGAGCTGCTGCGGGGAACTCACTCTTATAGTAGGACACAATGTGGGGAGCCCCTGATTCAAACCCACGGACCAACAGTGGCATATTAACCTGTGCGTATGTTCTCATTACAGGCAGCCCATTCGTAAAGAGAACAGGGGTTGTTTCAGCGGGAATGACTTTGTAAAAGAGCGTCAGCTGCATAGCATTGGTAGGCATCTTTTCATAAATCTTTGCCACTACAATCTGCCCAGCAAAAGCAGAATCGATAGATAACGTACCAATTTTTTTGTCCGGAAAACTGATTAGTTTGAAAGGCAATGGTTTTCCCTCCTTCTCGCTTAGATTATTTCGAAGCTCCCATTCCAATGTAAACGCTGAAATATTCTTTGATTCAGTTGCAGGTTCAAGCAGATAATGAACCTCTGTTTTGCCGTTCAGATTCGTAACCTCCCATCGGAAGGAAAACCCCAAGGCAGGGTTATACTTGTAGCTGTAATTAATGTCACGCAGGATTTGCCCGTATGTTAGTGTGGCACATAACAAGAATGAAACTGTATGAAGAATGAATTTTAAATACATAACCGGGTTGTTGAAATTAAAAATAATCGACTAATCGATATATCCCTCTTTCCTTTAATTTTGCCGCACATCAAAGGTATGGCTAAAATATATACAACTGAAATTACATCAGAACGCATTCTGTCCGATAATCCTATTCATCAACGATTATTTAAGGCATATGTTGCTGCAGAAGCGTATATAAGGGGCGATGTGCTGGAGGTTGGTTGTGGTGAAGGAAGGGGGGTAAGATTGCTGATAGATAATGCCATTAGCTTTACCGCTGTGGATAAGATTGAAGAAGCCTTACAGCGCCTTCGGGTTCAGTTTCCTTCCGGGAAATTTATTCGAATGGACCTTCCTCCCTTACGCGGGCTGGCCGATAATTCCTATGATTGTGTGGTGAGTTTTCAGGTTATTGAGCACATTCAGGAAGATACTTTTTACTTACAGGAAATACATCGTGTGTTAAAACCGGGCGGAGTAGCCCTGATCACTACCCCGAACCGTAAAATGTCTTTAAGCAGGAATCCCTGGCACATTCGGGAATACCTATCAAGCGAATTGACTTCATTAGCTTCCCGAATATTTAGTTCAGTGGAGATGAAGGGGATAACCGGCAATGAAAAAGTGATGGCGTATCATGAACAGAACCGTAAGTCGGTACAACGGATCATGCGCTGGGATATTTTTAAGTTACAATACCGCCTTCCTGCCTGGATGTTACGGTTGCCATACGAATTCCTCAACCGGTTAAACCGCGATAAGCTTCAGCAGGGTGACCATACCTTGGTCAGCAGCATTCATCATGAGGATTATCTGATAACTTTTGATGCTGATACTGCGCTCGATTTATTTTTAATTGTACGGAAATAAATAAAAATAAACCCTCCAAGGTCTTTAAGACCTTGGAGGATTTTGACCCTGGAGGTTTTATCAATTAAACCTTCCGGGTAGCTGACCGGCATATTTATCGTACGCATCTTCGAAGCGTTTGGCCAGGTCACTTTCACCATATTTATACAGCACACGCTGCAGTTCTCCCAGCACGGCAATGTTATTATATAACTCCCGGTCGAAGATTGCTTTTTGAATCAGGTAGGCAGCCATTTCATCAACACGACTACCCACAACAGTGGCAATGTCAATGGCGGTTTCTTTTTCGCCTACTTCAAATAGCATTTCAACACTTAAGGCATTGGTAAAGTCGTATCGAACGCCTTTGTCGGGCATACGTGCCAAGCTCAGCAACAAGATTTCACGGGCACGCTCTTTATCTCCTTCAGCCAGAAGGGCTCCTGCCACATCATTAAATGTAGACCTGTGATTTTGTACAAAACTTCTGTAATCAACACTAAAGAAAACCTTAGGGTCATCAAGGCCTCTGAATTGGAATTTTTCGGTAATGTTGGTATAGGCTATATCAGTATTGACAATTCTGTTTTGAGGATTAGGGTTTAGTATTGGCAAGATGCGGAATGCATTACCTTCAGTAATAACGTATGGTTTCAGGTCAACGTTAAATTGTTCCAGTGAAGTATTGTTTACATACACGGGACGTTCCCAATTATTTGTCAGCAATAAATCAAGCATGGCCAGGTCTTGTTTCATCAGGCTATTACCTTTAACACGAAAACGCATTTCAGACACGAGGAGATTCTCCATCCCTTCAGGCACGAGACCCAGTTCGATCACGCGTGCTGTGTCCACTTTTAACACCAGTTCCTTAGATGGAACCATATTGGTTGTTCCGTACATGGGGTGTACCAGGCTCTTGCTGTTTTTCTTTATAAGGTCAATGTACTGGGCGAGGTCAATGCTTTTTATTCCGGTTTCATAATACATCAAACCATCGTTATAGCCACCCTGTCGGTAATGTTCAAGCGTGAGGGTGTAGGGGAACGGCTGCGATTCATAATGCCTGCGCATACTTTGTTGGATGTACCAATCAGTATTATAATAACTCAATACAACAACCCGAACATCGGTACGAACACCTTCTACTTCCTGTGCATACCACAGAGGGAATGTATCGTTATCGCCACCGGTAAATAGAATGGCATTGGGTGCACAGGATTCGAGGTAATTGATAGCTGAATCAACTGAGAAAAAGCGATTAGAGCGATTGTGATCATCCCAGCCCTCTGCTGCCATAAGTGCAGGTGCCGTTAGCCCAATAACAGTTGCGGCAATTGCTGTAACTTTTCCGTTTTTAATGATCCTACCCAACGCATCAGCAATACCCAATACACCAAAGCCTATCCAAAAGCAGAACGCATAATAGGAACCTGCATAAATGTAATCCCGTTCACGAGGTTCCGAGGGTGGCGAATTCAAGTATACTACAAGGGCAACTCCGGTTAGAATAAACAGTAAGCCAACTACTGCGAAATTTTTCTTGTCCTTTCCCCATTGGTAAATAACGCCAACGATCCCCAACAAAAAGGGTATCATAAAGAAATTGTTGCGGG
>CAZCRJ010000210.1:0-5484 GCA_964501015.1 uncultured Roseivirgaceae bacterium
CTATAATAAGGTTACGTCAACAGATGAAACTATTGCTGATGTAGAAGCCATCCTGAAAAGAGAAGGTCATGTTCAGAGTGGTGATATCTTCATTACCCTGGCCAGTATGCCAATACAGGAGCATCAGCGCACCAATACCTTGAAGATAAATGTAGTGAAATAGCCTTTACTCCCTCAACAAAAAAAGTCATCAGAAGTGAAAACTGTTGACGACTTTTTTGTTATCGAAGGAGATTATTTACTGAAATTCATACTTAAGACTGGCACCGGGCTCAAGTACGCAACGCTTTCTGCAATACCCAGTGTATAGGAGGGCAACCCCTGACGGGTGCGTGTTACCAATGCGGCTATGCCATCTTTTTTATCGCTCAGGTAATTGGCTACACCTCGGTTAACATCGTAGTCGCAATAAATGGCACGGGTGAATTTTACATTGTCTGCTGTTTTTTCAAACCAGTCTAATCGTTCATTAATATATTTTGTGGCCCTGAAGTTGAGCGGTGTATTAACAAATAATAGATTAACTTTTGCACCGAGCGCTTCTGCAATTCCCAGAATCTTTGTTGACGCTTTTTCGCTACCAGGTTCAAAGTCGGAAGCATAGGTTAATTTCTTTAAGTTTTTAACGGAGTGACTTTTCTGTACTGAAAGTACGGGGCATTCCGCACCGCGTAATACTTTCTGGGCATTAGATCCGACAAAGGGATGATTAACCTCTTCTGCGCCATGCGAGCCCATTATAATAAGATCGGGTTTCCACCTTTTGGCGGCTAACAGGATTACCTGAAAAGGGGTGCCAACGTCAAGTTGAGTTGTAACCTTAATATTTTTTAGTGCCGGATTGTCTTTTTCCCGTTTAAAGGAAGTTTTGGCGTTTGTAACAGCAGCTTTTATCTCGGGATAGTCATCTAACTTCTCAGGAAGAGTTTCTAATCCGCTGGTAGTATAAATAACATGCAACAATTGAATTTCAGCTCCGGTAACCGAAGCGATTGCGGCCCCGAATTGTAAGGCATTCTTTGCACAGGCGGAAAAATCAGTAGGGATTAAAATACGGTTCATGACAATCTGTTTTAGGGTTTGTTATGGTACACTTCAAAAGTCGAGATAGTGGGAAATACTTTATATGATACTGGTCATTACATTTCCTGATAAAGGTCACGCTGTTACTCAAGTTTGAATCTATATTTGTTAGCCGTTTTGCCTCGGCTGTTGGTGATGGCTAAAGATACTATGAATCACTTTTATAAACAGCATTATCAGACACTTTTTGAATCCCTAAACACAACTTCCAAAGGGCTCTCTGGTGAAGAAGCAACCGAGCGTCTAAAGCAAACAGGACCGAATGTGTTGCCCCATGGCAAAAGGGTAACTTTTTTGATGGTTGTCCTGCATCAGTTTGCCAGCCCGTTAATTTACGTACTCATTGCGGCAGGTATTGTATCCTTACTGATTCGCGAGTATGAAGATGCAATCTTTATCTTCCTGATCATTTTTATTAATGCCATTCTGGGTACTTACCAAGAGTGGCGTGCTGAAGCAGGAGCAGCTGCCCTTCAGCAATTGGTAAAAACTACTTCCAACGTTTTACGCGATGGTGAACCCACTATACTGGATGCAGAACTGCTGGTACCGGGCGATATTGTTATAGTTGAATCGGGCATGAAGGTGCCAGCCGATATCCGACTGATTTCCTGTACCAATCTTCACTCCGATGAAGCAATTCTTACCGGGGAATCATTACCCATTGAGAAGAAGGAAGACACACTGCCCGATGTAGCATTACCCATTGGCGACCAAGTGAATATGTTGTTTGCGGGTACTTCTGTAATGAGCGGGAGAGGACAAGGTGTGGTGGTGGCTACTGCATTAAAAACCGAGATTGGAATGATTGCCAAATCGGTCGCTGAAACAAAACAGGAAAAAACTCCTTTGGTTAAACGAATGGAACGGTTTGCCATGTGGGTAAGCATAGTTGTGCTGGTGGCCTGTATAATCATTTTCATAATCGGGTATGTTCAGGGAATACCCGTTATCGACATCTTTTTTGTAGCGGTTGCTGTAGCAGTTTCAGCCATACCGGAGGGTCTTCCGATTGCCATGACCGTGGCATTATCCATGGGAACCAGCAGAATGGCCAAACGAAATGTGATTATCAGGAAGTTATCAGCCGTTGAAGGATTGGGGAGTTGCAACTACATCGGCACGGACAAAACAGGAACATTAACGGTTGATCAGCAAACAGTGAAAAAAATTGTGCTGTATACTGATCAAACCTTTGCAGTAACGGGGGCTGGGTATAATGGCGATGGAGAGATAACGGATGAATCGGGTAATCGTGTTTCTCCTAATCCAGAATTGGATCAGTTTATTGAAGCTATAATGCTGTGCAATGAGGCTCAGCTTTTAAAAAAGCAGGATCAATGGAAGCAACAGGGTGACGCTATTGATGTGGCCTTTCTTTCGCTTGCCTATAAGTACGGTAAACATCCGGCAGATGAACGAAGGACCTTTACCATTCTTAAGGAAATACCTTTTGAATCAGAACGCAAATATGCGGCTGTGTTTTATCAGCGACCCGATGGTAAGAAATGGGTTGCGGCCAAGGGAGCTCTGGAATCTATTCTTGAGGTATGTGATGGTGCTGATAATGAATCAATCAGCAGAGAAGCAAATGAATTAGCATCTCATGGCTACCGTGTGCTTGCGGTTGCCTCCGGTGAAGTGAATGAAACTCTTGAGTTGAAAGGTCTTTCGTTCCTGGGGCTAACGGCATTGATCGATCCGCTTAAACCTGAGGCCAAAGATGCAGTAACCTTTTGTCATAATGGTGATATTCAGGTAGCCATGATTACCGGAGATCACCCGGCCACTGCGCTGGCCATTGCCCGGGAAGTCGGTCTGGCCGATTCAGAGCAGCAGGTGATCACTGGAGGTGCGCTGGGCTTTCGGGAAGGTGACCGTGATGAAGCGTATGATAAACGAATTGAGAACATAACTGTTTTTGCCCGGGTAAGTCCGCTGCAAAAGCAACAGATTGTTGCTGCCGTAAAGGCAAGAGGAAATTTTGTGGCTGTTACTGGTGATGGAGTGAACGATGCCCCTGCCTTAAAAACAGCTGACATTGGTGTTGCCATGGGATATGGGAGTGATGTGGCGAAGGAAGCATCCAGTATTATTATTACGGATAATAATTTTGCTTCCCTGGCAGCCGGCATTGAAGAAGGAAGGTATACCTATGGCAACCTTCGTAAGATTATCTATTTGTTGATTTCTACAGGTGCGGCCGAAATTATGATGGTATTTCTGGCGTTGATTTCTGGAATGCCGCTACCATTTTTGCCGGTCCAGTTACTTTGGCTAAACCTGGTAACCAATGGAATGCAGGATGTAGCCCTTGCGTTTGAGAAAGGAGAGAAGTACCTATTGCACGAACCGCCCCGCGATCACAATCATGGTATTTTTGATAGGTTGATGATTACACAATCACTGGTTGCAGGTTTCCTGATGATGATGCTTACATTTGGCTTGTGGTATCATTTATTAAATAACCTAAGATATGAAGAAGTGGAAGCAAGGAATATTATCCTGTTGCTCATGGTGCTATTACAAAACTTTCACGTGTTGAATTGTCGCTCTGAAAGGGCTTCTATTTTCTCCGTTCCGGTGAGTGGTAATATATTCCTGTGGATTGCAATTATTGCGGCACAGGGAATTCATATTCTTTCCATGCATCTTCCGGTAATGCAAAGCCTTTTGCGTGTTGAACCCGTTAGCGTATCGGAATGGATAAACCTGCTGGCCACAGCATCTATAATACTGGTTGTTATGGAGGTCTATAAATATTTCTTCGTGCGGAAAGCTAAACCCAAGCCACATCGGCTTTTCACACCTTAGTCGGCTCCACCATAATAATTTCTTCCCGCTCCACGATGACCGTCCCAGGCGGATCACCTTTTCGTTTGCGGACATATTTTTTTTGGGTATACGCAACAGGACAAAGCGTATCATTTTTTCGTTTCGAATAGTAGGCTGCGAATTGCGCGGCTTTTTCGATTACGTCTTTCGGAAATGGTTTACCCGACTGGTATTTGATGACTACATGCGAACCGGGCACATCCTTGGCATGTAGCCAAAGGTCATCTTTATGTGTGTATTTCTGTGTTAGTTCATCATTCCCCTTCGCATGCTTTCCTACCCAGATGGAAAATCCATTGTATTCCATATCATGATAGGGCAGGATAACTTCTTTTTTAGCAGTTGTTTTTGCCAGACCTAAAGAGGCAATAAGAGAGCGAAGTGTTTTTAAATCCGTGGCTTCGTTTAATGCATTCAGTTTTAGGTGCAGACTGTCAATCTCTTTTCTTTTTCGTAATAGCGCTTCTTTTAATTTCTCAACTTCCAGGTGATGGTTTTTTGATTTACGATAATAAATTTCCGCATTTTTCTGTGCACTAAGATCTTTTTTCAATTTGATTACAACTTCCTGGTTGTATAAATAGAAATCAGGAAGGCGCACAGTATCCATACCAGGTTTAATCTGGTGCATGTTGGCCATCAACAAATCTGCCCATTTCTTATACTGATCATCTGCTTCAATTTCGGCTAGCTTTAGAGAAGTCTTCTTCAGGTATGCTTCGCTGTTCTTGAGTAAGGTTCTGATTCGGGAAAGTGCGGCCTGCTTTTCATCGGATACTCCGGATTGAATTGAATGTTGTGTGAAGAATTCGTTCAGGGCATGAATAGCATTGGAGTAAGTAGCCTGGTTCTCGCCAACAGGCATAAGAGAAAGAACCAGTTGAGTATCCAGTTTGGTAATGTAGTAAACAGGATTTTCAAGTTGATCATGAAGTTCCTGAACCAGTTGCCATTTTTTGGCAGGAGGCTGTGTTTGAAATCCATGTTCATTAAGATACCTCCAAACCACTTTGCCAAAGGTGAAGTAATGCTTTTGAAGATTATTGATTTGCAGATGAAAGGCCTCCTCGCTCCAGTCGATTTCCTTATCGAGTTGATCCAGGGATATGCTCAGGTCTGCCGCCTGATGCTTGCGGAATAAGGCAACGGCAACATTTGTCTTGAATACAATCAGGTTCGAGCGGTTTCCATGTAACTTAAATAGGAGATTATAACCATCAGCAAGAGTAACCACAAAACTTCGCTCATTCCGGAATTGCCGGATGCCTGTTATCCTTAAACCAATCAGCTCAGGAAATAAATCGACACTGTTTCTACGTGCACGGCTAAAATCGCGCGGGAAAGACAAGCAGCAAAATTCAGGGAGTAAGCTTGCCTTGATGAACAATGGTTCTTTATGGGTTTCAATGCGGAGGATTAACTCGTCTTTATTCTGGCTGAAGCATTCTGACAGCACACATCCCATAAGGATTCCTTCCAGATTAGCGGAAAGCTTTCGTAAGAAATAAAAGTTGTTGTGCATGTGCTTTTCAAGTACCTGATGATCCTGATCCGGGTATAGCCGGT
>CAZCRJ010000211.1:0-5482 GCA_964501015.1 uncultured Roseivirgaceae bacterium
ACCTCCATAGGTACTTCAAGGAGTACTGCGTTCTTCATCAGCTTCACAATATTTTCCTTCATCAGCTCCACTTCATCTTTATGTACATCAAACACCAGTTCGTCATGTACCTGCATGATCATTTTTGATTTCACCTTTTCCTTTATCATCCAGCGGTGAATGTTCACCATCGCAATCTTGATGATGTCGGCCGCGCTTCCCTGTATGGGTGCATTGATGGCGTTGCGTTCAGCAAAACCCCGGGTGGTAATGTTACGCGAGTTGATGTCGCGTAAATACCTGCGCCTGCCCAGGATGGTTTCAACATATTCGGTTTCACGTGCTTGCAGAATAGATTCATCCATATAACGCTTAATGGCCGGGAACTCCGTGAAGTAGGCCGTGATGATCTCGGCTGCTTCCGTGCGAGAGATGTTCAGGTTTTGGGACAACCCAAAAGCTGTGCTTCCGTAAAGAATGCCAAAGTTCACTTCCTTGGCCTTACGCCTCATGTCGGGCGTAACCTTTTCCACGGGCACGTTAAAAACTCGGGCAGCCGTTGTGGTGTGTATGTCGCGTTTGTTTTTAAAGGCATCAATCATGATTTCATCATGGGCGAATGATGCTGCTATTCTCAATTCAATCTGTGAATAATCAGCCGCCATAAATACATGATGTTTGTCGCGAGGCACAAAGGCCTTGCGGATCTGCCTTCCTTTCTCGGTGCGTATTGGTATGTTCTGCAGGTTAGGATTGTTGGAGCTCAACCTTCCCGTTGCCGCTACTGCCTGCCTATAATCGGTATGGATTCGTCCATCGCGCTTGTCTACGAGTTTGGGCAATGCATCCACGTATGTAGACCGTAACTTTTCATATTCACGAAAATCAAGAATCATCTTTACTATATCACTCTCGCCTGCGAGCTTCGATAGCACATCTTCACCCGTAGCATACTGCCCGGTTTTGGTTTTTTTGGGCTTTCCGCCCAGCTTCATCTTGTCGAATAAAATTTCGCCAAGCTGTTTGGGTGAACTGATGTTGAATTCCTGTCCGGCCAGCGTAAATATTTTTTGCTTCAGTTGATCACTTTCTCCCTTCAGCTCTTCCGACAACGTTGTCAGCACTTCTTCATCAACCGTTACACCTTCAAATTCCATGCTCGCCAACACATGCACCAGGGGCATCTCCACATCGCGCATCAGGCTTGAGTGTCCGCGTTTCTCCAGTTCGGGCTGCAGCTTGCTCTTTAGTTGCAGTGCAATATCAGCCTGTTCGCACAGGGAGTCGTGCTGATCGCCTTCACCCTTCTTCATCACGCGGTAGTGAAGAAAAAAATCAGCCAAGGTATCCAGGTCGTGTGGTGATTCCGGCTCGATCAGGTAGTGCGCAATCATGGTGTCAAATAGTGGTGCCGCTACTTCTGCCTGATGATGTTTTAACACCAGCAGTGTAGCCTTTACATTAGGCCCAATCTTGAGTTTCTTATCATCTGTAAACAAGGGATTAATAATCGTCCACTGTGCAGTGTCAGTAATCGCGAAAGCATAGGCTTCCCCCGCGGTACCGGATAGTGCTATCCATAAGGTGTCATTATCATCTGTACGCGTGACTAGAGAAAATTCTTTTTGTTCACTCACCTTCCTGATAACTTCTTTCAGGGAATTAGTATCTGTAATTACTTCGTAGCGAACCTTCTCTTTAGTAAATGAACTTCGCTCTTGGTTTACCACTACTTTTTGTTCCTCTTCTTTTCCTTCATCCGTTGTTCCTCCAAACATCGATAGCTGTGATGCCTGCGGAATAGGTGCAATAGGTGCTGCATCACTGAACAACCGGTTCATTATAGTTCTGAATTCCAGTTCCTGGAAAATCGGTTTCAATAGTTCGGCATCGGGGCCTGTGTACACCAGATCTTCTTCATCAAATGCTACCGGTACATCGGTGATAATAGTGGCCAGTTTTTTCGATAGTAGCGCCTGATCACCATAGGTTTCCACTAGTTCCTTCTTTTTGCCTTTCAGTTCATCAGCATGCTTAATGATTTCCTCAATTGTTCCATACTTCTTCAGTAGATCAGAGGCCGTTTTTGGACCGAAGCCAGGGATGCCCGGAATGTTGTCAGCACTGTCGCCTTGCAGGCCCAGCATTTCAATCACCTGGTCAACCGATTCAATATCCCACTTCTCACACACTTCTTTTGGGCCCATCACATCCACGGCATTTCCCATAAATGCGGGCTTGTACAATTTTACTTTCTCGGTTACCAATTGGCCAAAGTCCTTATCGGGTGTCATCATGTACACCTCGAACCCTTTTGCTTCTGCCTGGTGCGCCAAGGTGCCAATGATGTCATCGGCTTCATATCCGTCCAGCTCTAAAATCGGAATGTTAAAACCGCGTATGATTTCCTTTACTTTAGGCACACCATACCGGATGTCTTCCGGAGTTTCCTGACGGTTGGCTTTGTAGGCTTCAAAAATTTCATCGCGAAAGGTAGGTGCCGATGTATCGAACGCAATACCAATATGCGTGGGCTGTTGTTTCAGCAACACCTCTAACAATGTATTCGTAAATCCAAACGGCACGGACGTATTATGGCCCTTGGAATTGATACGTGGTGTTTTTGTAAACGCAAAATGGGCTCGGTAAATCAGCGCATAGGCATCCAGTAGAAAAAGTTTTTTCACAGGTTCACTCATGTGGCGAAGGTAGAAAAGATGGGCTTTTGTTTTTACACTTTTATGATGTAAATAGTAAAGCCAAATCCAATCCATATGAACTCTAGTCCGTTAGCACAATTTTTAAAGTGGGAAAACGAAATCCCCCAAACTGTTTTTCTTCGTCAACCCTTCAACGGACAATGGAAAACCTGGACGTATCAGCAAGCCGGGGAGGAAATCAGGCGTATTGCCAGCGGTATTAAAGCCCAAAATTTTCCGGAAGGAAGTAAAATTGCCATTCTCTCAAAAAATTGTGCGCACTGGGTTATGGCGGATTTCGCCATTATGATGGCCGGCTGTATTTCGGTACCACTTTATGCCACTATTACCGCGCATGTCATTAACCAGATTCTGGAGCACAGCGAATCGAAAATGATTATCATCGGCAAGCTCGATGATTACAGTCCCCAGCGGCAGGGAATACCGGATACTGTTCTGAAACTGGGTATGACTACGTATGGTATTGATGAAGATCATTCCTGGGAAAACTGGGTAAGTCAGTATTCGCCACTACAGCAACCCTATACCTGGAAAAGTGATGACTTATTAACCATCATGTACACTTCCGGCACTACCGGTAAGCCAAAAGGGGTAATGCATACGGTGTCCACCTTCGATTCTACTCTTACGAATGCCATTCCAGAGCTCGGAATACAAAAGCATCCTGTTCTGTTCTCCTACCTTCCAATGAGTCACATCGCTGAACGTATGGGCATTGAGATGATGGGCGTGTATCAGGGAGGCACATTCTCCTTTGCCGAAACACTTGAGTCCTTTGCGCAGAACTTGTCCGACACACAACCCACTCACTTTTTTGCCGTTCCCCGTATCTGGGCAAAGTTCAGAGAAAAAATAAATGAGAAGTTGCCGCAGAAAAAACTAAACACACTCCTATCCATTCCGTTGGTCAACACATTGATCCGGAATAAAATTAAAAAAGGATTGGGCCTTTCCCGTGCGAAACAAATCTTCAGCGGGGCCGCCCCTATTTCTGTTGACATGCTGAATTGGTATAGATCCATTGGCGTTGAAATTTTACAGGCATACGGCATGACCGAAGATTGTGTGTATGCCCACTTTAACCGAAATGATGCCAACCGGTTTGGTACGGTTGGAAAACCCCTGAAAGGACTTCAGGTGAAACTTGCTGAAGGAGGGGAGATTCGGGTGAAATGTCCGGGACTTACCAAGGGGTATTATAAAGAGCCTGAACTTACCCAGGAACTCTTTGACGAAGACGGCTACTTAAAAACTGGTGATCAGGGAGAAATATCAAGTGACGGATTTTTGACTATCACTGGCCGGGTAAAAGACTTATTTAAAACTGATAAAGGGAAGTACATAGCACCAGCTCCTATTGAAATGCTGCTGTTGGCTAACCCGGATATTGAGCAGGTGTGTGTGGTGGGCATGGGCGTACCTCAACCTATCGTATTAACCGTGTTATCTGCTTCCGGAAAAACGAAACCCAAAGATCAGGTTATTCAAAGCATAAGCAGAACGATTGAAGAGGTCAACCCAACCCTCGAATCACATGAGCACATTGAAAAAGCAGTGATTATGAAACACGAATGGTCTGTGGAAAATAATTTGCTTACGCCAACACTAAAAGTGAAGCGCAACGAAGTTGAAAAAATTCACTTACCGCACTATCCTAAATGGTACAGCGAAAAGGGAATGGTGATCTGGGAATAATCCTGATTGAAACGCACTTTTTGCACAACGTCAAGCGTGACAAACCGGGGAGCAAGTAAGTCGCTTTCAGGTCATTCTTCGTGATGAATATCACCGTACAAAACTGACATTCGTCAGATGGTATTAGTGGGTTCCATGGTACTTTGAATTGCTAAATCAGAGAGCCATGAAAAAGAGAGAACCCGTAAGTACAATCATGACGAAGAATGTTGTGGCTGTTCAGTTAGATGAATCCTTGGTAAACGCCAATACGCTCATCCGCAAACATCATATTCGCCACTTGCCGGTAGTGCACGGGCAGCAGCTTGTTGGCATGCTCAGTAAAACTGATATCAACCGCCTTACGTTCAGCGGATTGTTTGCCGGAGAGGGAGATGTGGACGAGGCCGTATTCGATATGCTTACCATCTCCCAGGTGATGTCGCACAAACCCCGCGCGGTACGGGAAGATGATACCATCCGCTCCGTTGCTGAAATACTTTCTTCTGAGGAGTTTCATGCCTTGCCGGTAGTGGCTGCCGATGATGAAAGCAGACTGGTGGGCATCGTTACCACAACGGATGTAATCAAGTACATGCTCCTGCATTATGAATAGACTATAAAAAAAGGCAACTGATTAATATCAGATGCCCTCTCCTATTAATTGTATCTAGTGCAGTGTTATACTTATCGCTTATATTGGCCAAACCAGTAATACAAATATTGTTGTGTCCGCAAATAATTCGATGGCTTGGATGAGGTACCGTGAAATTCTTCATTGAATCTGATCATCACCGTGGGCACCTTCAGCATTTTCAACGCCTGGTAATATTCTTCTGTTTGTGAAATCGGAGTACGTAAGTCATTCACGCCACACATCAGCATGGTTGGTGTTTTCACATTCCCCACATACATCAGCGAAGAACGTTTTAAATGTTCTGTTGGATCTTCCCACGGATATTTCGCAAAGTTTCTGTACCAGCTTGATCCATCGGTTGTTCCCACAAACGATATCCAGTTGATGACGGGATAATTTACTGAGGCGGCAGCAAACCTATCGGTGTGGCCTACAATCCACGAAGTAAGCACTCCGCCACCACTGCCACCAT
>CAZCRJ010000212.1:0-5447 GCA_964501015.1 uncultured Roseivirgaceae bacterium
TCATTGCAGGTATTCTGCAAGAAAGTACTTCGGCTTCTGAATTTACAGTAGTGATTAAAGAACTTGAACAATGGGATGGTGCCGATTATGCCAACACCATTGCACCCTCCATTTATTACAACATGCTTTCGCAGATTATTTTCCAATCAATGGAAGATGAAATTGGATCAACGGCATTAAAATCGTTGCTGATGACTTCGGTGCCCAAAAATTCCTATACTCAATTGATAGGCAATGTTGATTCGCCCTGGTGGGATAATATTCGTACTACTGATATGGTTGAAAGTCGTGAAGACATTTTGACCAGCGCAGCGCAAAAAACAATTAGTTTACTGAAGCAATGCTGTGGAGCACAACCTGAACAATGGACATGGGGAAAAATTCATACCCTCACCCACACTCATCCATTGGGAGCCGTAAAACCCTTGGATAAAATTTTTAATGTTGGCCCTTTTGTTGTCGATGGGGGCAGTGAGGTAATCAACAACCTGCAATTCAGGCTCGATACAACGGGGTACTTCCCTGTTCTTGCGGGGCCTGCGTTGCGTAAGATCACTGATTTTAGTGATGTGGAAAATGGAATTACCGTTTCGCCAACAGGTCAAAGTGGTAATGTAATGAGTGCGTATTATAGCGACCAGGCCGAAATGTTCGCCACCGGCAAGTTCAGAAAGATGATGATGAACCGGGCGGAGATTGAAAAAGAAGCAACAAAAAAACTGGTGCTAAAACCAAACGATAACAACTAAAATGGTGTTTGTTTTGTATGCAGACGAAATCAAAGAAAATTGCAGATTTTAGTTCCCAAAATTTTACTGCTTAACCTGACAAAGATCAGTAGATCGTGGTGATCTATGTGGCCTGATAATTTCCGTTCATTGATCTACTTAATTATCATACAAGAACGTAAAGAAAAAATAAGGATTCATTAAAAATGAAAGTATAACCTATAAAACGCAATACGATGAACATCCAAATTCAAACACTTGATTTTAGTCCGAAACAGGATTTGCTTGACCTGGTAAACGAGAAAGTAGGAAAACTGGAACGGTTCAGCGACCGGATAATTGAATGCCGGGTAACGCTTCAGGTAGAAAAGGCTGATAAACGAGACAACAAACGATGTGAAGTACGAGCCGTAATACCGGGTCACGACATTTTTGTAAGCAAGCAGTATGAATCCTTCGAAGAAGGTATCCAGAAAGTTACCGATATCATGGAGCGCCAGATCAAAGAATGGAAGGCAAAAAGTAACGGAAAATAATTCACCCGAACCCCGAAAGCACTTTCGGGGTTCTTTTTTTAATACAAATCCCATCACATTTCAATAGCCTTACAAAGTCGATTGTTGTACTTTCATTTCCAGATTTACACTACCTTATAACCTATGAAAAAGAATATACTATTCCTGCTTTTCCTGCTCACTTTCTCCGTATTTGCCCAGGAGAATATCACCTATCAGCGACCACCAGAAGAAATTGCGCGATTACTGGAAGCTCCCCTAACACCGTTTGTCACTTTTTCACCCGACAAGCAGTGGATGCTTCAGCTAGAGCGTTCAGACTTCCCTACCATTGAACAATTATCACGTCCTGAATTACGGATTGGGGGATTGCGCATAAACCCTGATAATTTTGGCCCTTCCCGTGGCAATTACATTATCGGAGTAAAAGTCAGAAAAGTAGTGGGTGGCGCGGAAAGTGAAATCAAAAACCTTCCCTCTCCCCTGCTATTAAGCAGCCCGGGCTTTTCACCCGACAGTAAAAAGTTAGCCTTCCTTCAGAATAATCCGGAAGGAATTGAATTATGGATAGTGGATATGGTTACCCTGTCGGCATCAAGGGTAAGTGATCGAATGGTTAATGCCACGTTAGGAAGTCCATATGCATGGCTCTCGGATTCACAGCAGTTGGTATTTACAGCCGTTGCAAAAAACCGCAATGCATTGCCGGCAAAATCAAGAGTGCCTGTAGGCCCAGTAGTTGAAGAAAATCTTGGCAGAAAAGCGCCTTCGCGTACCTACCAGGATTTACTTAGAAATCCTTATGATGAAGCAGCCTTTGACTATTACACTTCGTCAGATCTGATTCTGAAGAACCTTTCCGGTGAGGAGATAACGTTAAACGCATCATCCATTCATTCAAGCTTCAGCCCATCACCAGATGGCAAAGTGGTGTTGATAGAAACCATTCAGCGCCCGTTCTCCTATTTGGTTCCCGCCTACCTCTTTCCAAAAAAGATTTCTGTTATTGATCTGAATGGAACGTTGGTAAAACTGATAGCAGAAACACCCCTACTGGATTATATCCCAACCGGTTTTAATGCCACCCAACGTGAGCCGCGCAGCCATAACTGGCGCAGTGATAAACCTTCAACACTGTATTGGGCGCACGCTCAGGATGGTGGTGATCCAAAAGCCAAAGCAGAAATTCGTGATAAAGTATTTACCTGGGATTATCCGTTTACCGGAGAACCAAAAGAACTGATCAGTTTACCATTGCGCTATTCCCGCATTGCGTGGGGTAACGATAATATAGCATGGGTGTATGAGCGCTGGACCAACGATAGAAAGGAACGTATCTACCAGGTGAATCCAACAACGGTAACCAAAAAAGTCATTGTGGACAGGAATTATGATGATGCGTATAATGATCCGGGAAGCGTTGTTACCGCACCAAACATCTATGGCCGAAATACCATTCTCATTAACAAAGACAATACCGTTTTCCTCACCGGTTCAGGATCATCACCAGCAGGCGACATGCCATTCTTAGATAAAATGGAGTTGACTACCGGCAAGAAAACCCGCGTGTGGAAATGTCAGGCACCGTATTATGAATATGTGGTGAACTTACTGGATCCTAGAAAAGGTACGTTCGTTACCTCACGGGAATCGAACACTGAAAATCCGAATTACTACCTGCGCGCTATTGGGTCAACAAAAACAACACAACTCACTGCCTTTGCTCATCCTTATCCGCAGATTAAAGATGTAAACAAGCAGGTGTTGAAATACAAACGCAACGATGGCGTAGAACTTACAGCTGATCTCTATCTCCCGCAAGGGTACAAAAAAGAAGATGGTCCGTTGCCCGGAATAGTTTGGGCCTATCCGCGCGAATTTAAATCAGCCGATGCGGCAGGTCAGGAAAAGGGATCACGTTATACCTTTACCCGCTTAAGTTGGGGAAGTCCCATCTATTGGGTAACGCGTGGCTATGCTATTCTCGATAATGCCTCCATGCCTATTGTAGGGGAAGGCGATAAAGAACCTAACGATACGTATAACGAACAACTCGTTGCCAGTGCCCAGGCCGTTGTAGATCATGCAGCTTCATTAGGTGTTCTTGATCCAAATCGTGTTGGTGTTGGGGGCCACTCCTATGGCGCCTTCATGACGGCCAATTTGCTGGCACACTCTTCTATTTTTAAAGCAGGAATTGCGCGCAGCGGAGCGTATAACCGGACACTGACACCGTTTGGATTCCAGGCAGAGGAACGCACGTACTGGCAAGCACCGGATGTTTACTATACGATGTCGCCATTTTCATTTGCTGATAAAATCAAAACTCCTATTCTGTTTACCCACGGAGAAGCCGATAACAATTCCGGAACGTTCCCCATTCAAACCGAGCGTTTTTACAATGCCATTAAAGGACATGGTGGAACAGCGCGTTACGTTGTATTGCCCTATGAAAGCCATGGCTATGCTGCCAAGGAAAGCATCCTGCACACATTATGGGAAATGGATCGGTGGTTCGAAACGTATGTTAAGCATGCTGATAAACAAGCAAAAAAATAATTTTACCTACCGATCTAAGATTAAAACCGGCCGTTGTGCCGGTTTTTTTTTATTGATACACTGGTAACGAATTCAATTTTACAGTATGCTTACATCACATAAATTTTCTAACCATAGTGCGAACACAACATGAATAAAACGTTAGCAGATCACATTCTTACATTCAATCGATCGCTTAGCATCAAGGCTAAACTTCCTGAAGGTGTGGAAGTCTTAAACCCATTTCAACATGATGATACGTTTTCCCTATGTAAAACATTTTATCGAAAGTATTATTCGGATCAGCATTCACGTACACTTATTGCAGGAATAAATCCGGGAAGATTTGGCGCTGGCCTCACCGGCATTCCATTCACTGATCCGGCAAAACTTATAACCAAATGCGGGATTGAAAATTCGCTTCCTAAAAAAGCAGAACTATCGGCTGATTTTATTTACCAGGTGATTGATGCCTATGGAGGCAACGAAGCATTTTATAACCGGTACTATTTCAGTTCACTTTCACCGCTAGGTTTCGTGATGAATGGAAAAAACCTGAACTATTACGACAACAAAGAATTACAGACTGCTGTTACTCCCTTTATTGTACACTCCTTAAAAACCCAACTGGACTTCGGCTTGAATCGGGAGGTTTGTTATTGTTTAGGGGAAGGAAAAAATGCAGCATTCTTTACAACGTTAAATCAGCGCCATGGCTTCTTTAAAGAGATTATTGCGTTACCACATCCACGGTTCATCATGCAATACAAGAGGAAGAAGCTGGCCGGGTATATCCAATTGTATATCGACACATTGAATTAAAACTTATCGGGCAATTCCCCGCTTTTACAGCGAAATTTGCTAATCTGACTGAACAAGGCGTACTTTACGCCCCCTTTCTCCGTACTTAGCATTAAGAATTTAAATCAACATACTATGAAACGAACAATGATGAACGTAATGACTTTAAGCCTTATCGCCTTCCTGGGGCTTACGCTCTTCTCCTGTTCCGAAGACAGTAAATACGCCCGCCTGGAAGTTCGGTTAACCGATGCTCCCGGTGATTATGAAGAAGTAAACATCAATATTCAGGGTGTACAGGTACACGCTGAAGATGGAGAACAAAATGGTGGATGGAAATCACTGGATGTGAATGGTGGGATGTACAACCTGCTTGAACTCACCAATGGATTAGATACCTTATTAGGAACAATCGAACTGCCTGCCGGTAAAGTATCACAGGTAAGGTTAATTCTTGGTGAGGGGAACACTTTAAAAATGAATGGTACTACCATCCCGCTAAAAACTCCAAGTGCACAACAATCCGGACTAAAAGTAAACGTTAATGCCACTTTGGTGGAAGGTATAACCTATACTGTTCTTCTGGATTTTGATGTTGCCCGTTCAATTGTAAAAGCAGGTAACAGTGGTAATTACATTCTGAAGCCTGTTATCCGCGGCATAGCAGAAGCCACTACAGGCGCAGTAGCAGGAATGCTGAGCGATCCCGAAGCTAAGTCTGCTGTGTATGCCATTGTCGGTACGGATACCTTAGGTACCTCATACGCCAATGACGAAGGGAAATTTATGATTAAAGGATTAACCGCTGGTGCGTATACCATCTCCTTTTCTCCAGCCGAAGGATTCAGTATTGAAGATATCGATG
>CAZCRJ010000213.1:0-5443 GCA_964501015.1 uncultured Roseivirgaceae bacterium
GTTTATTGCTGGTATTGGCTTGGCTGGGGAGCTGGGAGCAGGTATCACATTGGTAGCTGAAGTTTTACCAACCCGTCTCAGGGGGTATGGCACAACATTGGTTGCTACCGTTGGATTGCTAGGGGCTGTACTGGCTCATGTAGTTGCAAAAAATTTCCTTTGGCAAATCGCCTATTTCATTGGAGGCGGACTAGGGCTTTTATTGTTGATTGCCAGAATAAGTGTTTTTGAATCCGGTATGTTTCTTTCATTGAAGCAGCAAACGATTGAGCGGGGGAATTTTATCAGCTTATTCACCCGAAGCGACAGGTTTAAAAAGTTCATGAACTGTATTCTTATTGGATTACCGATATGGTTTACCATCGGTATTCTGATCACCTTCTCGCCCGAATTCGCAAATGAAATTGGCTTGCCGCTACCCATTGTGGCAGGAGACGCTGTAATGTTCAGTTACCTGGGATTGGCAGCAGGTGATTTAAGCAGCGGTGTGTTGAGCCAATGGTTTCGGTCCAGAAGAAAAATTGTGTTCGTGTTTGTGCTGATTACCCTGGGGTTTATATTCATGTACTTATATCCTCCAATTATTTCACAGCCTTTCTTTTACTTTAGTTGTTTTTGCCTCGGGTTTGGTATAGGATATTGGGCCTTGTTTGTTACGATAGCAGCAGAGCAGTTTGGAACCAATCTGCGCTCAACAGTGGCCACCACTGTTCCTAATTTTATAAGGGGTACGGTAGTACCATTAACTTTTGCATTCAAGTTTTTACGCGAAGAAATTGGGGTAATCAATGGTGCGCTGATGGTGGGTGTCGCAACCGTTATTATTGCCCTGCTGGCGCTGCGGTCGCTCAGTGAAACATTTGGGAAGGACCTTGATTATGTTGAAACCGATTAAAGATTATTGTTATCTTCATGTCCCTCTCTTCTGGATTTAATGTTTATAGGTGAATTTGCCAATGGTAGTTAGTTTTCGTTTATGGGGGGTGTTTCTTTTTCTTTTACTGCTAGTCAGCGGGTTGGAGGCACAGGATTTTTCCAGAATTGACAGCCTGAAAAGTCAATTATCAGCGAGTGGTGGAATCGAGCGGTTTAACCTGCTCAATGATATTGGATTTGCATACCGTTTATCATATCCTGATAGCACCATTTTTTATTGCACAAATGCTTATGATTTAGGACTCCAGCTTGAGCTAAAAAAAGATTTATCAAAACCCCTTAGTTTTTTAGGATTAGCCAGTGCTTATAAGGGTGATTACAAGGCGTCAGTCGATTACCACACCAACGCAATTGAAGTTGCGTTGGAGCAACAGGATTCGGTTCAGCTTGGATTCTCATATAATAATTTTGGCCGTTTATTTTTTGATCAGGGGGATATGGCAAGGGCTTATAAAAACCTGATTACGAGCCAGCTTATTTTTGAAAAAATACAAGACCCTGTAGGGTTGGCTTACGTACACCGAAGCCTGGCCAATGTATATAAATCTCAAGGGGATTATCAGAAAGCGCTTCAGGCATCCAAGGAAGCTTATTCTTTAAGGAAACAATTGAATGATCCCCGTGCGTTATTATCTGCCGCCATGGAACTGGGTAGTGTATATGGGGCAATTAATGAGAAAGAGGAAGCAAACCGGTATTTTCAAGAAGCGGACTCTATTGCCAAGCGCGTAAACGATGAAATTAGCCTTGCTGAAATTCTGATCGGATGGGCCGAATTTCTGATTGTAAACCAGGATAGCGCGGTGGCGCATGAGTTGGGTCACGAAGCATTTACACTTATCGAGAAATCAGAAAATATCCGTTTGAAGCCCCGGGTCACTTTACTAATGGGGCATATTCATTACGTACTTGGTGAGCCGGATGCGGCCATGCATTTTCTGGAACCACTTGTTTCTACGGATGACAGTAATCACCCCGAAATTCAGCGTGACGCCTATTTTTTCCTGAGTAAGCTATACGAAAGTGGAGGAAAATCGTCTGCGGCTACTCTCGCCTTCAATAAGTACCTTATTTTAAAAGAGTCATTGCAGAGCATAGAGCTGGCAAGAGAAATAGAGAAGCTTCAATTTCAGCTTGATATTGAAAAAATTGAACGCGAAAATGAAGCACTTAAAGCGAATGAGGCAAAGAGTGAAGCGATAATCAAGCAACAACAGCTGGAGAATTTAATTCTTGTTTTAGTCATACTTTCTGTGATTGTTTTATTAATCATTCTATGGCTTAATACACAGAAGCGAAGTGAAGCAAATGAGCGATTGGCCTTACAAAATCAAAAAATTGAGAAGCAGCGGGAAGAAATTATTGCGCAAAATGAAAAACTTGAAGCACGGAACAGACAACTTTCTGAACTCAATAACGAGAAAGATTCCCTGATGAATATCGTTGCACACGACTTGAAATCGCCACTTAACCGTATAAAGGGTTTATCGGATCTTATTGAATTGGAGGGAAACCTGAATGAGCATCAGAAAAAATATCTCAGCCTGTTAAAGCACTCTACCCGTTCCGGATTACACTTGATAGTGGACTTGCTGGATGTTAGTGCATTGGAAGCGAACAGAGAACCGAATTATTCGTATTTTGATTTGGGAAGTATTATTAATGAACGGGTTAATGCGTATCACTATTATGCCTCTACAAAATCAATAACATTAGAGTCAACAATCTCAATTCACGACCTGTTTTTTTTAGATCAGGATTACATCATTCGTATTCTTGACAACCTTATCTCCAACGCGATTAAATTTTCATCCGCTAATTCTAAGGTGCACATTCGAGCCGAGATTAAAGAAGTGTTTTGCTCCATTTCTGTTAGCGATGAAGGACCTGGATTTGCCCCTGAGGATTTGCATTATCTTTACCAAAAGTTTAAAAAACTAAGCGCCCGACCAACAGGAGGAGAAAGTTCTAATGGCTTGGGGCTGGCCATTGTTAAAACCCTGGTGGAACGATTAAAAGGACGGATTGAATTGCACACCGAGGAAGGTAAAGGCAGTACATTTGAGCTTTTATTTCCCCTGAAAAATACAATTCAAATCTGATGTGTGTAGAATTAAAGCAGTCTAACGCTCTCAATTACCCTTTAACGCTATTCATTTTTTATTGAGTACTTTTGTGTTTTACTTGACGTATTATGAAAAAGCTATTTCTCTTTATTTCTTTTCTGATGCTTGGTTTTGTGAGCTGGGGTCAGCGGGCAAGCAGTAAAAATTCGAATGCGAATCTTACACAGGAGCAACGCTTAACCAAGGCAACGGATCGCAAAACCAAAGGCGGTAAGAAGAGCATGTCAATGGAGAAAAAAATAAAAACTGCCAAGAAGGAAGACAAAAAAGCCCGGAAAACAAAAGCGCCTAAATCAAAAGCGCGAAAACCAAAAGGGTAATGCCTACACTTTCTGAAGTGCCTGCTCCAGGTCTGCGATCAGGTCCTCGGCATCTTCAATCCCAATACTTAACCGGATCAATGAATCAACAAGTCCATTCCTGATTCGCTCCTCTCTTGGGATACTGGCATGTGTCATAGACGCAGGGTGATTAATCAGCGACTCTACACCTCCAAGCGATTCGGCCAGCGAAAAGAGTTCAACACGTTTCATAAGACCAAATGCAGTTGGTAAGCTATCATCCTTCAATGTGAAGGATAACATTCCTCCAAAATCTTTCATTTGTTTTTTCGCGATAGCATGGTTCGGATGGTTTTCAAATCCGGGCCAATATACTTTCCCCACCTTTGGATGCGCCTGTAAATATTCAGCAATTTTTCTCCCGTTAAGGCAATGACGTTCCATACGCAAATGAAGCGTTTTGATGCCCCTCAAAACGAGGAAGGAATCCTGAGGTCCGGGAACCGCTCCGCAGGAATTTTGAATAAAGGCGAGATCCTGATAAAGCTTCTCATCGTTGATTACCAATGCACCCATGATAACATCGGAATGACCACTTAAATATTTTGTAACTGAATGCATTACAATATCAGCACCCAGGTCAAGAGGATTTTGCAGGTAGGGTGAAGCGAATGTGTTATCAACAGCTACTAGAAGACTGTGTTTTTTAGCTATTGCTACACATGCCTGGATATCAATAATGTTCATTAACGGATTGGTGGGTGTCTCTAACCAGATCAGTTTTGTTTTTTCATTTATAAAGCCGTTAATATTTTCTGCCTTGGTCAGATCGATAAAATGAAATTTTATGCCGAGCCGCTCATACACCCGCTTAAACATCCTGTAGGATCCTCCATAAAGGTCATTGCTGGTAATTACTTCATCGCCCTGGTTCAGAAGTTTGATCACCGTATCGGTTGCTCCCATACCCGAAGAAAAACACAATGCAAATTTTCCATTCTCCAGTGCTGCAATACTTTTTTGTAACGCATTACGGGTAGGGTTGGCACCCCTTGCATACGCATACCCTTTATGTTTGGCGGGTTCTTCCTGAACATAGGTTGACGTTTGAAAAATTGGCGTCATAATGGCGCCTGTTGAGGGATCGGGTTCTACACCGGCAT
Organism: uncultured Roseivirgaceae bacterium; assembly: GCA_964501015.1. Lineage (GTDB taxonomy): Bacteria > Bacteroidota > Bacteroidia > Cytophagales > Cyclobacteriaceae > UBA2336. The sequence continues at coordinate 4,507 of CAZCRJ010000213.1, forward strand.
GAACAGCTTTAGTTCCGAATTTCATGAAATGGAAAAATTAAAAGTTGATTGATAATTGAGCATGTAAAAACCGGCAAAAACGGATATCGATAGTTTGATTAGTGTATCGTTAATAAAACGAATGCTATACAACTCTGTCGGCATCAAATTTCTCCAGGTAATCGGCTACTCGCCTTACAAAACTTCCGCCCAGCGATCCATCTACAACACGGTGGTCATAGGAATGGGACAGAAACATTTTATGCCGTACTACAATGGCATCGCCATAGGGGGTTTCTACAACAGCCGGTTTTTTCAGAATTGCACCAGTGGCCATAATGCCCACCTGTGGCTGAACAATAATGGGTGTACCCATTACATTTCCGAAAGATCCAACATTGGTGAGGGTATAGGTGCCGCCTGTTAACTCATCAGGTTTTAATTTGTTTTCACGTGCCCGTACGGCAAGGTCATTCACCAATTTAGCTAGGCCTGTAATGTTGTACTGATCGGCATTTTTGATTACTGGTACAATAAGGTTGCCGGTGGGCAATGCCACTGCCATACCAATATTGATGTTCTTTTTCTTGATGATGCGATCGCCATCCACCTGGATGTTAATCATCGGAAAATCTTTTATGGCATTAGCCAATGCTTCAATAAAAATAGGTGTGAAGGTTAACGCTTCTCCATAACGCTTCTGAAATTCATTTTTTACTTTGTTTCGCCAGTAAACAATATTGGTTACGTCAGCTTCAACAAATGAGGTAACATGCGGTGCAATTCGTTTGGAATCCACCATGCGTTCAGCAATCATTTTACGCATGCGGTCCATCTGTATAATTTCATCTCCTCCACTTATAGATACAGGTGCAGCTTGCGGAGTACTATATACTGGTATTGTTTTAATAGTCTTACCCAGTTTTCGGTTTTCCAGGAAGAAAAGGATGTCTTTTTT
>CAZCRJ010000214.1:0-5440 GCA_964501015.1 uncultured Roseivirgaceae bacterium
CAGAGAAATGCATAGTGTAGCAAACTCTGTGACCTCCGTGTAAACCTTTGTATACGTTGTGGTTTCATTTCTTCTTAAATACTTGAATTAAAAATTTAACGATATGCTCCGTCATCGGACTAAACCACGGCTCGAAGAACCAGTACGAATGTGGTGCGTCCTCCAACTGCACGACTTCAGCTTTTATGCCAAGTGATTGCAACTTCTCCACCATCTCGTGACAACCGGCATGAAACCGGGCTTGACTGCTGTTGATGAACAGAAAGGGTGGCGTTGATGTTGAAACATGAGTTATCGGTGAAGCTTCTTTCCATCGATCAGGAATGGAATCATAATATCCACCCAACCAAAACACATCGGCACTATAATCGTTTCGCTTAACAGCAAGGTTCTCTTCATGGGTAAAATCCAGCAAGCCATCCAAATCGATTACTGCCTGAACACTACTTGAGAATTTTTCATAGCCATCGCTTCCCTCAAATTCTGTATTTCCATTGGTCGTACCGATTAGCGAAGCCAATTGTCCGCCAGCCGAACCTCCGATAATGGCAATTTTATTTTCATCAAGCGAATATTCCCCTGCCTGGCTTCTCAACCACCTGACAGCGGCTTTCAGGTTATGGACGGCAGCCGGATATTTCGCTTCAAGCGACAATTGATATTCCACACTCATCACCATATATCCTTTCAACGCCAGTTGCTGAGCGAGTGGCGTGTTCATGGATTTATCACCCGAACGCCAGCCTCCACCATGCACGATAATCACAGCCGGAAGATTTCCATTAATCATCTTCGGATAAAAAAGATCAGCTTTTAATTCTCTTTTATTTCCTCCTTGCTTGAGTGTAGTGTACGTAACATCAAACTGCTGAACGATGTTCGGATTTACTAAAGGCTTGACACGTTGAATATGAGGATATTGCTTTTTCAGCTTGTTATACGTACTCCAAACGGTATAGGTGGTATCAATCGGAATTTCAGACTGTGCAAATGCCTCGAAACAAACTAAGCAAATGAATGCAAAGCAAATACAATATAGTCTGACACTTTGCATTACTTTGAGCTTGCTTGTGACTTGGTTTTCCAGTCTACCAGGCTATTGATGTACACCTCAATATTCGTATAGCTTTTACTTAACGTATGTTGCGAAGCATCGGCTGCGCTTTCCGGATTCAATTTGTTCTTTATTTCCCAGTCGTCCGGCATGCCATCACCATCCGTATCTCTTGGTGCAGGTATTGATTTCAGCTTAGGCCAACCACCAACATCATTCTGCGAATCAATTATGCCGTTCTTATTTTTCCCGGATGCAGACGTTCCTGCGCTTGCTTCTTCAATAACCCGAATATCAACTTTGTCGCGCTTCAAGCTTGCACCAGCATGCAACAGAACCTCTTCAAAAGCAGCTTTAGGATTCTGATCGAAAATTTTATCATACGGAAATGCCGTATCCGTAAGCGTTGAATCAACATGATCGGCTACAACACCCAGTTTGTTGGTTGCGCTAATGGCTTCGAATCCTTCCAACACATTTCCGGCAACAAAAAACTTACCGTAGGGCTCACTGGGATTCAGGATACGATTTTGCTTATTCTTTACTGTAGCAGGTCCCGGTTTGAAATAATTGTTCACCACATTATATCGTCCCTTCTCGCCTCCATAAATGTTGTTGTTCATCCAGTTGTAGATTACGTTGTTACGAAAATCTACCAACTCATCCGGAGAATTTGGAACAGTGGCTGAACCGCTGAATCGCGGCATTCGGCTATTATGACTGGCTATAAGGTTATGATGAAACGTTGCTTTCTTACCACCCCAGATTCCACCATACCCATGATCGCCCTTGGCATGCAACGAACTGTTCAGGCTTTCGGAAATGATACACCACTGAAGTGTAAAGTTTTCATTCCCATAAAACGAAGCACACTCATCCGTTGCCCAACTCATCGAACAATGATCAATGATAATATTGCTTTGACGAGTTCCACTGATAGCATCATCCTGTACACCGTGTTCATCACCCAGGCGAAACCGAAGGTAGCGGATAATAACATTATCGGTGCTGATTTTAACAGGGTAATGACGGATGGTAATCCCATCACCCGGGGCTGTTTGACCGGCTATGGTTACATCGGGATTGTTAATAAAGAGTGGCTCTTTTAAATCAATATACCCTGAAACCGAAAATGTAATTATTCTGGGTCCCTTCTTCCGGATGGCTTCGCGCAAACTTCCCGGGCCGTCATCATTTAAATTGGTTACCGTGTGCACACTGCCTCCGCGACCGCCAGTTGTGTATTTACCAAAACCCTCTGCCCCGGGAAATGCCAACGGCCGATCAAGATTCTGTTGCGAAGTGTTTTGTTGTGCGCAACAAGTTAGGGTCAGGGAAATGAATACACTTAATAGTCTGAGAATCATAAATCACATATTTAAACCAAACCGTCATTGCGAGGAACGCTCATAAACTTAATCACTTACATTACTAGCTTACGTGACGAAGCAATCCCTCAGTACATAGTGAAAACTAGAGTAAGAAGTTTGGGATTGCTTCACGCCATCGCACTATTCCACCCTTCCGTTCGCAATGACGCTTACTATCTGCCCAACTCAATACTCGCAAACAATAACGAAGCCAGTCCTTTGTAATCATTTATTCTTCGCTCGGTTGTAATGTAGTAGTCAAAATCTCCTTTCGAGTTCTTCGGGTTTAACGTCCCGATTTTCACTGTCTGATCAAGATGAAGATTACCCTGATCATCCACATACACATACTGGTGCAGCAAGGCATCGTAAGCCGCTTCAGCCGCTATTAAATAGTTCTCATCCAAAAAACCCTGGTGGTAACCCTTGGCAAAGGCATACGCGAACATGGCCGAGCAGGAAGTTTCAATCCAGTTGCCCGCTTCATCTCCTTTATCTAATACCTGGTACCATAACCGTGATTTCGAATCCTGATACCGGATAACACTAGATGATACTTTCTGTAAAATGTCAATCACATCATCACGCTCCGGATGATCATGCGGTAGGTAGTCCAGACACTCTACCAATGCCATCGCATACCACCCTACTGCCCTTCCCCAAAATTCTGGGGATGTTCCCTTTTGTGGATGTGCCCACACCGGATTGATCGATTCATCCCAGCCATGGTAGAGAAGACCGGTAACACTATCTGCTGTATGGTTATAGATTAATTTTATCTGATAAACAGCTTCATCATACCATTCGGGCTGATCATAAGCCTGGGCATACTGCATCGAAAATACATCGCCCATGAATACACCATCTAACCACATCTGATTTGGATATACTTGCTTGTGCCAGTATCCGCCATCACTGGTCTTGGGCTGACGATGCAACTGTAATGCGATGGTGTCCGCTACAGCCTTATACTTTGATAAACCTGTTTCCTGATGAAACCAGATGGCCAGCCGCGCAGGAATAACATCATCAAGTTTATATTCCTCCATGTTATACACACCTTCCTTAAAACCGGTATCGGTAATAAAACTATCAAGCCATTTTTGCGGATAGTCAATAAACGCCTGGTTGTTAATCTTCTTTCCAAGTTTATAACTTCCTGCCAGGAAAAAGCTGTACTCATAATTCCAACGGTTGGGAGCATAAATTGGGAAATCTTTCACATCAGGATATAGGTTAAGGGTGCTCTGTACAAGTTTAGTGGCAACATCGTTTACATTGCCCCGTTGTTTTTCATACACGGGAAACGGAATCAGAAAGGAAATCTCCAGGCGATCATCCACTACAACAGATTCTGACACAACTTCCTGTTGCTTACCTGCTGATGGAACAACAAGGAAAGAAAATACTGGTTCGTTAGAATCGAACGAGTACTCCAATACCAGGTAGTCAGGGTTTTTATCATTTTTAGTATCGATTAGTTTCGCGCTCAGTTCTCTGCCGAAATTTTGGTCCGTTACCGTGAAGGATGATTTGATAAGTTGCGGAAGTTGGGCAGTTAACTCATCCCAGCTAATGGCAATAGTAACTGATTCTGCTTTTTTGGGAATAGTATAATTTCGTTTTACTGTAACAAGAATACGATCAGCATGATCCGGTTTACCCGCACAGGCCAGTAAACAAACAAGTAAGCCTAAAATAATTCTATGCATACCTATTTCCGTGAAACAACAACCTCAACAGGATTGGCTAATTCCTTTGCCACCTGATCAAGGTACGCAATAAATTCAGTTTCTGTTTTTATGCCGTTGGGTTCGCCTTCCCATGCTGCTGCAAAGTAGTACGTAAGCTTACCTCCTGTGGGTTTCATTTTTACAATATGACTAAATTCATCCTCGGTGAATTCAATGAAGTCTGTAGAATTGAAGAGAACCGCAATACCTAAATTATCATTATTCAAACTTTGCTTACCATACGTAGCAATATACCCAAAGCTTTCACTATCCCCCTCTTTTTTAACTACCTCAGCTTTTGCATCATTAATTAACCCCGAACAAATATTGTCCAGGTCATTTGTGAGGCTTAACCTATTGTGCGTTAACCTGGTGCCTGCATGAATGGATAGCCGTGAGCTGAGATCGGTAGTGGCTGAACCCACATTCCATCCGTAGTAGTTGGTAAGAATGGATGAATAGACATCTCCGTTTTCAACTATTCTGCTAGTTACGCTATCCGTCTTTTCAACCCGTACGGCAGCGGTTCCATTAAAATAGCCTATCGATCCAACCCCTAACGACTTGGCAACCTTCAGCACATCCATTCCCCACTCCTGCATCTCGTGGTACGAATCAAAACCATCAATTCCCGCCTTCTGCAACGATACTTCCGGTGTTGTCTTTCCAAATACATCTACCGCATTACGCTGATCCAGGTAAAAGCGATAGCCAACCTTGTCGGATTCCCAACCCGGACCTTCATAGCGGATATACCAGGAATGATCTTTATGTTCAGGCGGAACACGGAGGTATTCCACATTTTTAAAATCACCCCCAATGTATTCGCGTTCCTTCCATTCGCCACCAACTTTAGGCGATAGTTCAGCCTGTGTGCGTTTCGTGTAGGTTCTTTTTGATTCACCGGTTTTATTGTAGCGTACAGTAAGTTCCCAAGACTCGTTGGCGTTCATCTCATCCAAAACCAGAACAATGCCCGGATAGTCAACATCATTTTTATTGTACTGTGATGCTATTTCAATGTCCTTTGCAAAAACAACAAATGCATTCGGGTTGAAGTCTGTACCCAGTTTATCCGTACCAATGTGCACCATCACATCTGTGCGATCAAATGATGAGGGATTTGTGATCGTTACTGATAAAGATTCTGAAAACTCCTGCTTATCGGAGCTTGTGCAGGCGATAAGTACGAGTAGTGATAGGGCGAAAATAATTCTCATAATATGATCATTTTTGTAGTACTCCATTGACTTTAACGTTTTTCAATTCCAGATTTTTATATC
>CAZCRJ010000215.1:0-5439 GCA_964501015.1 uncultured Roseivirgaceae bacterium
GGTTTGTTCAGCAATACACTATTCTTATACGTCTTAATCCAATACGTATCGCCCGGCTCCAGTGGATCGGTTGCCCAGAATTCAGCGAGGTATAAATCAGGAACAAATTGATTTCCTTCCTGCAACTGGAAGGTAAGGCTGTCGATAGACGGAACACGCCCCATTTTAGTGGTTGATGTATATGAATCTCCCGCAACGGTAATCATCAGCGTGTAGCTTAGTCCGGTCTCACCAAAAATTTCACCTGGTGCGGGTGTCCAGGTATATACTCCTGCGTCCTCACTTTCTTCAAAACTATACGTTACTCCATTACTATCCTGAATGGTAACAGTTGCGCCATTAACACCGGGCGGAAGACTATTCTCCAGGTAGGGTTGTGTCTTCATCAGCTTCACTATTTGCGGCTCGGGTTTGTTGGTAATCCACGCATCCACTACCAGCACCGGCTCCGCGAATTGAAGTTTAGGGTCAATAACCGTTTCACAGGCTGAGATTAGTACTATGCTTAAAAGCAGAAGATAAATTGATGTATAGTATCTCATGAGCGTTTTCATCAAAAGTTAAAATTGTAGGAGATAGAGGGTACCACCGATCCGATTATCGACAATTGCGTAGCCTTGCTTTGAATGGGCTGGCCGGCTGGCACACGTTCATCACCCTGTGCAAAATAAATGGAGAACGGATTTTTGCGTGCATAGACGTTATACACACCAAATACCCAGTAATCTGTATTCTTCCTTTCCTTCCCTTTCTTTGTATAGGTTTTTCCTTCCAGACGAGCTGAAAAATCTAACCTATGGAAAGCGGGAATACGAACATTGTTACGCGTTTCGTTGGCATTGTAGGGAATAAGAATTCCCTGCATAATGTAGCGGGAGGTTGGAAAGGTTGTGGGTGTTCCGGATAAGTAGGTAAAGTTTGCGGAGAGTGACCAACGCGGGGTAACTTCATAGAACCCGGTAAGTTTCAGATTGTGTGTTTGATCAAACCGTGTAGGATACCACGTACTCTTATTGATGCCCTCCACTTTTAATTCAGTCCGACCAAGTGTATAGGCTACCCAACCGGTGAATCGTCCGGTCTTCTTTTGCAGATAAAGCTCAAGACCGTACGCTCGTCCGTCACCGCCTAATAAATCGCCCTCCAGAAATTCATTGATCAGCAAATCGGCACCATCAATATAATCAATCTGGTTACGTGCTGTTCGATAATACCCTTCAACCGAAAACTCATACTCCTTATCCGTGCCAATCGTTCTGAAATAGCCAAGGGTATATTGATCGCCCACCTGTGGTTTAATGTTTTGGGAACTGGGCGTCCATACATCAAGCGGATTGGAGGCCGTTGTGTTGGAGATTAGGTGAAGGTATTGCGCCATCCGGATAAAGCTGGCCTTCACTGAGCTGTTTGCTGATAGCTGAGCTTTCGCAGACAAGCGTGGCTCAAAAGTTCCATAATCACTCATGACCTCACCTGACGCATAGGTCTTTGCATCGATTGGTGTTCTGCGCACACCGGCAGTAGTATCATTGTATATGTATTGTGTTCCTGGCCCATATGCCCAGAAATGTGAGTATCGCAAGCCGTATTCTACCGAAAACGTTTCGTTGATGCGCTGGTTATTGCTTAGGTAAACCGCAGCTTCGAAATTGTACTTCCGTGGGAGACTGATGTCGACCACATCACCATTGGAGGCACCAGAGGCATTGGCGGGTTCAAATGAGTAATAATTTCCTTCAGCACCAAATGACACCTCATTCTCACTGTTGATAAAATAACTCAGGTTGGGTTTAAATGTATAATTGGTGATGGAAGAATTCCATTTGAAATAATCCTGCTCATCTTCGCCAAACTGAAGAGCGTAATCGTACTTGCTGTAGATACCGGAGAAGTTGGCAAACAGCCTGTCATTGATAATGGAGTTCCACCGCAACGTGGCGGTATTATTTCCCCAGGAAAAACCCTGGTTCTTGTCGAAGAAAAAATTATCGCGTCCCGTGTATCCCGACAGGTACACACGGTTACGTTCATTGACATTATAATTGACTTTCCCGGTAAGGTCATAGAAGTTTAACCGTGCGCCATCCTGTAACACATCCACGAAAGGCCTTGCCAATACATCAATATACGATCGTCTGCCGGCAACAATGAAAGAACCTTTCTTTTTGAGCATTGGCCCTTCAACGGCCAGTCGGCTGAAGATCGTACCCACACCACCATTTATTTCCGGCTCTTTCATATTCCCTTCTTTCATGCGCACATCCAACAGGGAGGAAATTCGACCTCCAAACTGGGCAGGGACTGCCCCCTTATAGAGCTTCACATCCTTTACTGCATCTGGATTGAAGACAGAAAAGAATCCCAATAAATGAGAAGAATTATACACTGAGGCTTCATCTAATAAAATAAGGTTCTGCCCTACTCCGCCACCACGCACGTTAAACCCGGAAGCACCTTCCCCTACGGTGGTTACCCCAGGAAGCTGCTGAAGGCTTTTAATCACATCCACTTCGCCCAGAAAGGCCGGTATTTTGGAGATGGTCTTGATATCGATTTTGTTGACGCTCATCTCTACCGATTCTACCAGGTTACGCTCAGCGGTAGAAATAACCACGACTTCCTGTAACTGTCTGCTTTGGGATATCAATTCGATATCCATCCGGACATTTTGTGTAAGGGAGATCGTGCGTATTTCACTCGCATAGCCAACATAGGAAAATTCAACTTCATACTGCCCGGGGGAAAGTGTGAGTGAATAAAATCCATACACATTGGTGGTGGTTCCGGTATTTAGGCTTCTGACATAGATTGTTGCGCCAATAAGTGCTTCTGCATCAGCAGCATCCCTGATATAGCCGCTTAGTGTAGTACGATCCTGGGTAAAACCTGTAAGAAAAGAAAAGAGGTAAAGTAAAACGATACTGAGAGTCTTCATGTTGAATTTCTATGGTCTCCAAACGAAAATTAGCCCAACCTTGTTCAACAGAATAGGAATTTAATTTTAAATCATCGTGCAATTGGATGAAGATATTCAACACCTAAATATTTCAACTCAATAGATGCAGCGTTGCAATCGATTGCTGTACGTCAGCGAGGTAGGAAGTTATTTATCTTTACGTTAAGAAAATGGAAAGAATCGGAAATAAATATGTTGCCAGCCAATCTCTGGGTGAAGAAATTGCCAACAGCATCAGTCATGGGTTAGGCTTCATTGGTGGCGTGGTTATGACTCCTTTTCTTATCCAGGCTGCAAAACCATTCGGTGCTTTATCCATTACTGCCAGTGCCATTTTTGCCTTCAGTATTATTATCCTCTATTTGAGTTCAACGCTGTACCATGCCTTCCCGGTTAGCCGTACAAAACATGTATTCCAGGTATTTGATCACAGCGCCATATACATATTAATTGCCGGTACATATACACCCTTTACACTCGGTGCATTGCGCGGCCCATGGGGCTGGACTTTGTTTGGCCTGATGTGGTCGTTTGCACTATTGGGAATTGTGATCAAATCGGTAGGCGGAGTACGGGGCAGCAAGCTGTCTACATTTCTGTATGTTGCCATGGGCTGGATGGGACTACTGGCCATTAAGCCACTATTGGATAACGTGGAAAAATGGGGATTACTTTGGCTGTTGGCCGGTGGCCTCTTTTATACAGCAGGGGTTTTGTTCTATTCTTTAAAAGTTAAATACATGCATTTTATCTGGCACCTCTTTGTACTGGCCGGTACGGCAAGCCATGTGGTGGCGGTGATGGGGTATGCGAATTGACTAATAATGATTTGATTGCCACACCTTGGTGGAGAAGGACTCCAACAGGAGTTATGGCTATTCAATTTTATTTAATTTTTTTATAAAATACGGAAGATCCTTACGAGAAATATTTTCAACCTCTTTCAATGCCTCTGGATTATCGTTCAATATTTTTCTAAGATTCCTTTTCCAATTACCCGATAAATGAGTCGTGAGATCTACATATTCTCCATTTGGATTGAATAAAGCATAAAAAGGTTGGGTTGTAACAACTCCATTATTTTGATCACTAATCATCGTGACATATAACTTATATTTTTCCCATCATCAATGAGCCTGAAAAAACCACTTTCTTAGTATTTCTGAATTTCAGCAAATCTATAGTCAAACCTGACCCCCCATAATTTGTCTGAGTGACTACATTGGTATAATTGGTCACAGGTCTCTTACCTCCGATTTTAATCTTGCAAGTCACGGTATCTTTTCCAGCCAGCAAAATGTATTAAAGGAGGTTACTACATGTTAGGAAATGTGAGCGAAATAGAAGCTCCGATTGAACTTGCTGAAAATGATTCACCTGCTTCATCCTCATAATTAATAGCCGTGTAGGTCAACGCAATCCACTTGTAGCCAAATTCAAATCGAGGGCCGATCGAGCTTGTATAGGCAACATCAGGAAAAAATCCATCACCCTTTAATTTCGGATTAAGATGAGACGTAACACCCACCCCCAATCGGAAATCATTATTAATTTTCCAGAAGGGCGTTAACTGAATAGGAAATCTTGTTAATCGAATATTGGCATTATCGGCTGCCGTTGTATTGAACTTTATTCCAATGGAAGTACGAAGCATAAGGCTTTTGGCTTTTGGAAATTGAAATTCTCCTCCAAATGCCAGGTACCCACCTTGACCAGCCCGCATGGTTTGATCTTCACCATTGGTAAAGAAAACCTGAAGAATTTCATCACCGCCATACTCAACTCCACCTTCTATTAAGAATTTGGCTACAACTGGTTGCTCAGATTGTTGAGCGAAAACTTGAAAGGATGTCAATAGAAGACCCAGATGTAAAACAAAAATTATCTTATTCATATTAGCTACATGATTTAGTGTAAAAAGCGAGCGAATGTAGATAATTTTATCATTCGCAATTAAGCCACCAGATTTTTTTTCTTAAAGTTATCTTTCGCTTGTACGTACCGCGCGGTACAGCCTGTCATGAGGTAGCGGTGATGGGGTATACTACTTAACTTTTCAATAAAGAAGAAAATTCCTTTTCATCAAACCCCAACGTCAACACCTTACCATCCTTTTCAATCAATGGTCGCTTGATTACACTGGTCTTTTCCAGCATTAAAGCAATTGCTGCTTTCTCATTAATGATTTTCTGTTGAGTTGCCTCATCCAGTTTACGCCAAGTTGTGCCGCGCTTGTTTACCAGGCTCTCCCACCCTACTTGCTTACTCCAGGCTTTGAGTTTGGCTTCGGTGATGCCTTTTGTTTTGTAATCGTGAAAGTCGAATTCAATTTTATTTTTCTTTAGCCAGTCCAGTGCAGACTTCACCGTGTTGCAATTTTTTATTCCGTATACTATCATGATGTAAATATAAGTTTATCCAAAATCAACAAAACTGTCAGGTTTTCTCTCCAATCAAAACCGCTACAGATTACTAAAGATTAA
>CAZCRJ010000216.1:0-5421 GCA_964501015.1 uncultured Roseivirgaceae bacterium
GCATCAATGATGTGCTTGTCGAACCAGGCGATGGAATTAGAGATGAGTTTGAAAATGATACTCTTCGTAATGAAGAGGTACACCTCGTCAATATAAAATTTCTTAACAGCAGCCTTGTAAAAACCACCAAAGGATGTCGCAATTTTTTCTGGCAGATTAGATTCTTTTTTATAGAAAATCCAGGCCACCACTATACCAACTAGCGCGACAACAACTGATATGGTAGCCACTATCATGTCAAGGTGAGCGTGTAACGGCTCGCTGTTGGAAGACACATATTTTCCAAAGGGAATAAAACCAGCCAGCACGGATCCTACTGCCAGGATGATCATTGGTATAAGCATCAATGCTGGGGATTCGTGTGGTGTGTGTGCATACGTGCGTTCATTACCCCAGAACACCATGAAATACAACCGGAACATGTAAAAGGCTGTGAGCAGAGCAGCGAAAGCAGCAACACCAAAATACAGCGGGTCAGCGGCTAATGCGGCCGATAAAATTTCATCCTTACTGAAGAATCCGGCAAATGGTGGAATACCGGCAATAGCCAAACAGGCAATCAAAAAAGTAATATGGGTAACAGGCTGAAACTTACGCAGGTTGCCCATGTCGCGGATATCGTTTTTATGGAGAGCATGAATGATGGATCCGGCACCAAGGAATAACAACGCTTTGAAGAAGGCATGTGTGAATAAATGAAACATGGATGCGGTAAAACCCAGCCCTTCACTGGCATATCCGGAAACACCAAGCGCCAACATCATATACCCGATCTGTGACATGGTAGAGAATGCCAGGATACGTTGTATATCAGTTTGGGTGCAGGCAATTATGGCCGCGAACAGAAGGGTAAAGGCTCCGATGAAGGCCACTACCTGCAAGGCTTCAGGGGCATGAAAGGAGAAGACGGGAAACATTCTGGCCACAAGAAATACACCTGCCACAACCATGGTTGCCGCGTGGATCAAAGCAGAAACCGGTGTCGGGCCCTCCATCGCATCGGGCAACCAGATGTGCAAGGGAAACATGGCTGATTTTCCGGCACCACCCATGAAGATTAAAAGAAGTGCCCAGGTTAAAACTGAAAACCCAAGAAAGGATATGGAGGCCATGTTGCTGATGGCAACGTTTTGCGGATCGGTGATAGCGATGAAATCAAACGTTCCGGTATAATAGGACAACACCAGTATACCAACCAAAAATCCAAAGTCGGCAAAGCGGGTAACGATAAATGCTTTTTTAGCAGCTGCCACGGCTTCGGGTTTATCATAATAATACCCGATAAGCAGGTAGGAGGATACCCCCACCAATTCCCAGAACATGTAAAGCTGAAATAGATTGGTAGCCACCACAAGCCCCAACATGGAGAAACTAAATAGGGATAAGAAGGCGAAGAAGCGTACATAGCCTTTTTCTCCGTGCATGTATCCCTGGCTGTAAATAAATACCATCAACGATACTGTTGTGATCACCACAAGCATCATTACCGAAATCGGATCGAGCATGATACCCATATCAATGTGCAGCGATTCAGTGAAACGCAGCCAGGTAACATTAATGGGTATCGTTTTTTCGTATACCGATGATTGAAAGAAATAATGGTAAGCAGTAAACCAGGCCAGCACAGTTGAAGTGCCAATGGCAAGCGTTCCCAGCCATCCTGCAATACGGTGTGGAAGTTTTGCGCTAAGCAATCCGTTGATCACGAACGCTGCAAACGGAAGTACGATAATTAGTAGGGTATAGGAATAGTCCATCAGTCTTTCATTTTGTCTACCGCCTCCACATCAATCGAGCGGATGTTACGGTATAGGTTAATGAATATGGCAATGGCTACTGCGGCTTCGGCTGCAGCAATAGCGATTATAAACAAGGAGAAAAAGTGCCCTTCGGCCTGGCCTGGAAACAGGTACTGGTCGAAGAATACAAAGTTTATGTTAACGGCATTAAGCATCAATTCTACTCCGATCAGCATGGTTACTAAATTTCTTCTGGTTAGAAAACCATATGCCCCGATAAAAAATATCAGCGTGGAGAGTATAAGTATATGCACTAAAGGAATTTGCTCGATCATGGCTTTAAAGGAGTTCGTTTTGCAATAACAATGGCACCGACCATGGCAGCCAGCAATAAAATACTGATTACTTCAAAGGGCAACACATACCCACCTTCACCATAACTCAGCATTCGTTCACCTATCATTTCTACCGTAAATACCAGACGTTCGGAAGGTAGTGTAGTAAAGACGTGATTGATTAAGGTGTAAATGGTGAGGGAAAATCCGCCAATTATCATAATGGCTGTGATCACTATTTTTCCCCAGTTTGCGCGTTCCAATTTTTCACTGAGGTGTGAGGTAAGCAGAATGGAGAAAAGAATCAGCACGAGAATACCCCCGGCATAGACCAGCAATTGCACCGCTGCCAGGAAATAGTATTCTACCATAAAATACAATGCAGCAGTGCCTATCAGGGTAAATAATAAATAGACTGCTGCGCGCAGTATCCTACGCGAGGTGACTGACAGAAAGGAAAACACCACCATTATGGTAGCGATAAGATAGAAGATGAAGGCTGTAATATTCATTATTTTACTCCGTCCATTATTTTAGAACCTGGCTTATTCAATACTTTGGTAAGCTTTGACCGGTCGAATACAGCATGCTCAAACGTATTCGCCATCACGATGGCATCAGTCGGGCAGGCGGGTATACAGAGTCCGCACATGGTGCACATCTGAAGGTGATACACAAACGTATCGATAGCTTTTACTTTGCGTCCATCCACCTCAACTTTTTTTGGAATGATCTCGATGGTGCCATTCGGACAGGCCAATTCGCAAGCCGAACATCCCGTACAACGGTGTTCATTTTTCTCATCGTGCAACAGCACCACCTCTCCACGAAACCGTTCGAACATTTTAAGCGTCTCCCTGTTCTCTGGATATTGCTGGGTGATGATTTCTTTCGGGTGGGTTATGTAATGTCCGGTTACCGACATGCCTTTAATCAGCGACTTTAGCCCGAAATAAATTTCTTTGAAATAATTAACGATATTTTTCATTCGTACGGTGTCTATCTAAATCAATTGTCCTTTCAGACCATGATATCAAAAATGCCAGCCCATCAAGCCTATAAATGCCATCAGCAAAATATTAACAAGGTTAATGGGCAATAAATATTTCCACTCTAACGTAAGCAGCTGATCGATGCGGAGGCGCGGGAACGTCCAGCGAAACCACATCATCATGAAAATCATAAACGTAACTTTACCGAAGAACCAGAAGATGGGGGGGATAAAATCCATCACGGCATTAAAACCTTCCCATGATCCAATATGAAAGGGCATCCAGCCACCAAGAAATACAGTAGCCCCAATGGCTGATATGATAAACATATTGGCAAATTCGGCCAGGAAGAAAAACGCAAACTTTAGTCCTGAATATTCGGTGTGAAATCCTGCGGTCAGTTCTGATTCTGCTTCCGCGATGTCAAACGGTCCGCGGTTGGTTTCAGCAGTACTGGCAATGAGAAACACCACAAAGGCAATGAATGCTGGAATGTGTCCCCTGAAAATCCACCAGCCTTCAGCCTGCGATTCAACAATCACGCTCAGCTGTAAACTTCCGGTTAGGACTACAATAGTGAGCAGCGATAAGGCAACAGAAAGTTCGTAACTTATAATTTGAGCACCGGAACGCATTGCTCCGATGAGGGAGTATTTATTATTAGATGCCCATCCGGCTAATAATATTCCGATCACACCGAGTGACGATACTGCCGATACATATAAGATTCCAATATCAAAATCAAGCGCCTGTAATCCTTTTGCGAATGGTAGCGCTGCAATAGCCATAAAAGCCGCAATCATGATCACAAACGGTGCAAGGTTGAATAAAAACCGGTCAGCATCCTTATTGATCAGCGGTTCCTTCAACAGAAGTTTGATCACATCCGCGATAGTTTGCGCGGTGCCCCATTTTCCAACGCGCATTGGGCCCAGGCGTTGTTGGAAGAATGCACTGACTTTTCGTTCGGCATATACCAACACAATACCGAGGATAGCAAAAAGGGTCATGAAGGCTATTCCTACCATCACCATTTCTACAATCATTACGGAGTGGGGTGATAAGTGGGAAGAAAGCCATTCGTGTATGGCCTGCGTCAGGTAGGAGAAATCGTATAAAAACCTCATCTGTCTATATCCGGTATAACTAAATCAAGTGTTGACATTATGGCCACCAGGTCGGCAATCTTGGCGCCCTTCGCCATATGATTAAGAGCGGAGAGATTACTGAAACCGGGCGAACGGAACTTCAAGCGATATGGACTCTTTGCCCCCTCGCTGATGATGTACACGCCAAATTCACCGCGTGCCGTTTCAACCCGCTGGTAATATTCACCTTTTGGTAATTTGATTACTGCTTTGGTGGGTGTTTTAATGGGCCCTTCCGGGATGTTATCAATTAATTGCTCAATGATGGAAAGGGATTCCCACATTTCGTCAATTCGGCACTTGTATCGTGCGAAGCAATCGCCTTCCTTTAACAGCACTTCATTGAATGTGACTTTATCATAGGCACTATACGGATTGTGTTTCCGTACATCGCAGGAAAATCCGGAACCTCTTGCGGACGGTCCGGTTACCCCAAATGAAATCGCGTCTTCTTTAGAAAGTATTCCAATGCCAACAGTACGCTCTCGAAAGATGACATTGTTCGATAGCAGGTCATCATATTCCGGTAATTTCTTTTTAAAGTATTCTACAAAATCCTTGGTGCGTTTCTGAAAGTTGGGGTGAATATCATACATCAATCCGCCCGGCAGGTTGTAGTTCATAGTAAGGCGTGCACCACAGGTTTCTTCAAAGATGTCGGTGATCAGTTCACGGTCACGGAAGCCATATAAAAAGGAAGTGATTGCGCCCAGGTCCATGCCCATCACACCCCACCAGAGTTGATGCGAGGAGAGGCGAGTAAGTTCAGCAATGATAGTGCGGATTACTTTTACACGATCCGGCACGTCAAGTTGCAAGCCCATTTCCACTGCGAGGCAAACGGCTTCATTGTTGATGTGGCAGGAGAGGTAATCCATCCGATCAGTCAGGTGAACGATTTGCTGATAGCTGTCGTATTCACACATTTTCTCAATGGAGCGGTGAATGTACCCGATGTGAGGTTCTACATTGCGGATATTTTCTCCATCAAGCGAAAGCACCAGGCGTAAAACACCGTGTGTTGACGGGTGTTGAGGCCCCATGTTAATGAAGTATTCCTGCGATTCGAGTTCCTTAGTAAGTATGTCTTCCATATCAGTACGCAATCATGTTTACCGGATCTGTATAATCTTTTCGCATAGGATAACCAACCCAGTCATCGGTTAATAATAATCGTCTCAGGTCAGGTTGGTTTTTAAAAACATTG
>CAZCRJ010000217.1:0-5419 GCA_964501015.1 uncultured Roseivirgaceae bacterium
CAGGGACCTATAAAGACAATTGGTTTGGTCCAATTACTATCACGTTGCGGGATGGAAAATTATGGTTCACGAGTTTACGTTCACCCAAGCTTCACGGGCAGATGTTTTACTACAAGGGAAATACATTTGCCATTCGTTGGGATTATCAGGACATGAATTGCGATGCATTTGCTACGTTTTCATTGGATGAGGAAGGCATGCCCGAATCGATAAGAATGAAGGGCATCTCACCCAACATTGATTTTAGTTTTGATTTTCACGATCTGGATTTAAACCGAGTTAAATAATTCCATGACACTTTACATTAAAAATATGGTTTGCAACCGCTGTGTAATGGCGGTACAACAAGTGTTTGAAAACACGGGCTTATATCCTGAAAAAGTGACCTTAGGTGAAGTTAGCCTGAAAGAAGATGCTGTTTCTGACGATAAGCTTAAGGAACTTGACACAGCGTTGCATGCGCTTGGTTTCGAACGCATTGATGATCGTAAAGCCCGGCTGATTGAAGGCATGAAAAATAAAATCATCCAACTCATTCACCACACCAACCGTGTTGACCGCAAGCATAACTGGTCAACGATTCTTGCAGATGAATTTCATTATGAGTATAACCATTTGAGCCAGTTATTTTCTTCGGTGGAGGGCATCACCCTCGAACAATATATTATTCGTCAGAAAATTGAGCGTGCCAAAGAACTGCTCTTTTACGATGAACTGAACCTGAGCGAAATTGCCGACCGGTTGGGGTACAGCAGTGTAGCCCACCTTTCGGCACAATTTAAAAAGGTTACAGGCCTTACCCCATCCGCGTTAAAAAAGTCACGCGCAATAGACACGTCACGAAAGCCATTGGACTCGATACCTTAACCAAAAAAACTTTTCGGGTCTTAAAGTAAAATTGTATTTCCGATGGCTCAGGTTGGCACCTCAGGGATTATTGCGCCAGCACATCGTGTAACTCTTTCTTTCGATCAAACATACTTTTAGCGAAAGGGCATAACGGAATAATTTTAAGCTGATTAGCCCGGGCAAAGTGTACCGCCTCCAGTACCAACTTATTGCCAACTCCCTGCCCTTTGAACTCCGGGTTAACTTCGGTATGATCAATAATAAATTTATCGGTGCCCGCCCAGGAATATGTCATGCGGCCGGCTTCGGTTTCGCCTTCCAGGGCTTTGAAGAAACCTTTGGTCTCGCGGTTAAAGTGTTGGATTTCCATTACATCAGATAACCATGATCATCGATGACAGGTTCCGGAATGCCGGTATCATTTATCATTTCCCGTAAATCGATTTCTATGGTACGGGCTATGGAAGAAATGGGCACATCATTATAGGTACCTTCAAACGGGTTTTCCGAATAATCCCCGATTTTCTCCATCAGGAAAAACACCCAGGTAATCATGGCTGAGAAGGGAACGGAGAGCCACATCATGTTGCCATAACCTGCGAATATATCCATCATACCAAATGGAATAAGGGCTGCAAAAACAAACGTCAGCCACAATGCCGTGGAGGCATATTGTCGGGGAAAGGGAAAATTTTTGATGCGTTCGCATTTTCCCTGCTCATCGTACAGCCACCCGATTATCTCCTGGAGCTTTACATGTTTAAACTCAGACAGCACACCCTTGCTAAATAGGTTGCGTAATTCATCGGATTGATTTTTCAATAGTTGTGACGCCAAATTGGATTTAGCATTCAATTCAACCAACTCTGTGTCCGAAAGGAAAAGTTTCAAATCCGGATTAAGCCTGTCAAAATACGATTCGCACACTGTGGGAATATACGCGCCCAATATGCGTTCTTTTGTATGCTCCCACTCGCGGCTTAACCGCAATTGATAGCGCAACGCGGTAAGCCAGGCAAGGTGCCGGTACACCAGCTCTTTCATTTTATCGTTCTGTTCCTCACCCAGAAACGAAATTACAGTAGTAGCCCACGTGCGGCTATGATTAACGATGGCACCCCAGATTTTACGGGCTTCCCAGGTGCGGTCGTAAGAACTGTTGTTTTTAAAACCGAGGTAAAAAGCCACCGCAATACCAATGATGCTGATGGGTTGCCAGGGCAGGGCGATGCTGATGCCGGCCACATCGTGAAGAAGATAGACAATAAGGGCGTAAAGCCCTCCGACTATAAACGGTAACTTCGACCAATTGAAGGTCATCCAGAAACCATAATTGCGTCTTATATACATTGGGTGGTCTGATGGTTTTGATAAAGATAGTAAACCGGGACATTAAGTTCTGTCAAACCAATACGGCAACTTTACAAATATGTCAGGATACTGCTAGAGGGCAGTTGGGGATTAGCACTTACACTAAACTGAGCACACTCTTTGGTTTGCATTGGATGTGGGTTGTATTTGCAGCCATTTAATTTGTTGTGAGGCACCTAACCATTTTGTCTCGGTTGGAGATCGTTCATTCCCCTTTCAAATTCTCCACCGGTTTTACAAGTACCGCACGAATAGTTTGTGAACCAATGGTAATCGCTGCAAATAAAATTAGAATAAACACTCCGATACCTATTGCCACTATGTCTAGTGAGGTATGGTAAGCAATTCTGTCGAGCCACAGGTTGTTCACAACATAAGCCAGAGCGACCCCCAAAACAATGGCGATAGCAAGCATCATTAAAAAACCTTTTGATAGAAGAAGTATCAAAGCTTTGTTGCTGGAGCCTAATATCTTTCTGATCGAAATTTCTCTGAGGCGTGTTTCAGTTGTGTAAGTGGCCATGCCAAGTAACCCCAGGCAAGAGATGAGAATCGCCAATACGGAAATAAATCCAATCACCCTAATTACGTCTCCAAAAAATAACTCATATGACTGAGCGATTTTCGACTCGATCTTCTCAAAGTCAATTTTCAAATCCGGATTAACCGCTACCCATGCTTCCTCTATTGCATTGACTGCATCATTGTATGTCCCGGTGTACGCAACCTGAACGAGTTTAAATTGAGTCGGATCATACATCAGAGCCATCGGTGTTATCGCATCAAATAAATCTTTATGATTATAATCGTTCACCACACCAATAATCGTTCTTCTTGATGAATCCGGCTGAAATATAATCTCCTGGTTTATGGCATCCCAGTCCGAAAGAAATCCAAATTTCTTCACAGCTTGTTGGTTGATCACGATATGGCTCTCGTTCAACATGTCATTCCCTTCGGTGAAAAATTCTCCTGAAGATAACATGATATTCATGTTCTCCAGATAATTTTCGTCCACCCAAAAAAAGCCAATATCAGTCCATTCAATATCCCGCAATTCTCTTTTGAATCCTCCATGATAAAAACCCCATGAAGCTGGTATATGCGATGCGGCTGAAACAGATGTGATGTTACTGTATTTAGTCAACTCCGACTTCAACGCTTTTTGGGAATTGTTGCTAAGCCTTACCATGATGTTATTTTGCACGTTGAAACCAAGATCCTGGCGAACAAAGAGTGTGAGTTGGTTATAAACCAGAATCAGCGTTAGAATAAAAAAGAGTGAAAGTGTAAACTGCGAAACCAGCAACATTTTGCGCATTCCCGTCTGGGAAAATAATTTCATGGTATTCAGGTTCTTGAGAACTTTTACTGGTTGAAATGCTGATAGAACAATGGCTGGAAACAGTCCTGCAAGAATACCTACGACAATAGCGAAGAGCACAATCACCATATACACAACGTAATCTGCCTGCATGTCCCAGTTGAAAATCCTTGCAAAATTCAGTTGTAGAATCATGGGTTTAAAAAAGAACATAAATCCAAACGCTACAAGCAAAGCGAACATTGCCAACATAATGGACTCAGAAATAAATTGGACAAAAATCTGCCACCGCGTAGCACCTGTAACTTTACGCACACCAATTTCGCGTGCGCGCGTAAGTGATCGGGCAATGGACAGGTTAGTGAAATTAAAGCACGATGTTAGTAAAATGACTAGTGCCAAGCCACTAAAGAAGTACACAAACAGCCACGGCAATATTGGGCCGATGGAATTGTCCATCATTGGTCCGGGAGTTATATCCAGTATAGATTGTAACTCGAATTTTAGCTTAAAAAAATCTGGGCTTGTAATGGAGGCAATGTGCTGCTGGTAAATCTGATCAAGATTGGATTGCATATCACGAATCGATTTCCCTTCTTTAAGCAAGACGTAAGTCCAACCGTCAGAATTCTTAACCCAGCTTTCCATTTCGTTCCGGTAATCACGGTCATCTAGAATTCCTTTCACCGATGCCATGCTAGCTAAACTCTCAAATACAATGTGCGATTTGTTTGATGTCTCCTTAAGAATGCCAGTAACGGTAAACGAGCCAAGATTACCCACCTTTATGATTTGCCCTACCGGATTTTCATCTTTAAAAATTTTGTTAGCGGCTTGCCGTGTTAATACCACCGTGTAAGGTTCCTTCAAAGCAGTATTTGGATCTCCATGTTCAAATTCATATTGAAAGAGATCAAATACCTCCGGGTCGGCAAAAAATCCAGTCAATGGTATGTTCGTGTCCTGATTCTCAAATTCAAGCCAATTGTTTCCAAACCCCCTTTTAAGACGTACCACCTTTTCAATTCCGGTGTAGTTTTCTAGAAGTTCTTGCCTGAGCCTCATGGGTGAAGTTGCGCTGGGCTCACCTTGACCATCCCGGGTGGTAGCACCCACCGTGGTAACCTGGAAAATTCGGTTACTCCTAATGTTGTACCGATCATAACTCAACTGATCAGTCACAAGCATAATAATGGACATTGAGATGGTCATGGCAACAGCTAGGCCAAACACATTGATTGCAGAAAAAAAGCGATGACGAAGTAAACTGCGGATGGCAGTCTTAAGGTAATTGCTAATCATAGAATGGTTTAATTCTATTTCCAAGACGGAAATTTCACATAGTTGTTACATAATCCTTGATGCATGCGAGCAAGACTTGCTAGAAACGTGTCTCAATTCGATCGGGCACCTCGCTGACCCATACCAAGCTTCCATTTCAATATTATTATCTGAACTAGCACTATATGACGGCCACCAAAAAAGGTTTTTCGGCTTTGGAAATGCGCAGACATCTGGGGCATAAACGGTATGAACCTGTGTTTAGGATGATACATAAAATCCGATCAGCCATGGGCAAGCGTGACAATAAGTATCAGCTCATTGCACAAACCAAATATCCCCATTTTTACCGGGATATTCCAGTCTCTGCAAAACACCTGTTTCCCTCAAAATTAATCATGTAACCCATACCCGGAATTCTGTAAAACCAAACCTGTACCAACGGTGTATTATTGTATAGAAAACTGAATTTGAAAATCATGTCAACTTTAACAATAAACCAACCGGCAAGAAAATCGGGTTCCAGAAGTGTAAAACAATCTTTCCCGGTGTTGGAAATGACCTGTGCAGCCTGCGCAGTAAGTGTAGAGTCCA
>CAZCRJ010000218.1:0-5399 GCA_964501015.1 uncultured Roseivirgaceae bacterium
AATTGAATTCCGAAATCAAAACGGACCGTTTAAAAGCCGGGAAGAGTTGATGAAGGTATCACGCTTTGGTGAAAAAGTGTTTGAGCAGGCAGCAGGGTTTCTGCGTATACACGAATCAGAAAATCCATTGGATACTAGTGCGGTTCACCCTGAGAGCTATCCGATTGTGAACCAGATGGCGAAGGACCTGAATTGTTCCATTAACGATTTAATGACCAGTGCAGAACTTCGCAAGCAGCTTGATCTCAAGAAATACATCACTGAAAAAACAGGACTACCCACCCTCACCGATATTGTTACAGAATTAGAAAAACCCGGCCGCGACCCCCGCAAAGTATTTGAAGTCTTTAGTTTTACTGAAGGCGTAAATACTATTGCTGATTTGAAAATTGGCGCGAAACTACCCGGCATTGTTACCAACGTGACCAACTTTGGCGCGTTTGTAGACATTGGCGTTCACCAGGATGGTCTGGTACACATTAGCCACTTGGGAGATAAATTCATTAAAGATCCAAAAGAAGTAGTTGCTGTTCAACAGAAGGTAATCGTAACCGTAGTGGAAGTTGATGTTGCCAGGAAACGTATCGCTTTATCCATGAAGAGTGATCCGTTTGCGGACACACAGCAACCGACCCAAGTCAAAAAAGCCAGTGGTGATAAACAGGGTAAACCAAAGCCAAAAGGAAAGCCTCAACAAAAACCTAAGCAACCGGAGTTGAGCATGGAAGAAAAGCTGGCGTTGCTGAAGGAGAAGTTTAAGCGGTAATTGGTTGCTCATTGTTGGTCAAGAAGACCAACAACGGCCGGAGTTACTACTATAAAGTCAAACTACCCTATCAAAGGTCAAACTCAATGGTCTCACCCACCCCAAACGCCTTGTCGTTTTTGGAGTTCTTGGATGGATCGGTCGCAGAAGGCTCTACTTTTTTCGGCTCATTTTTTTCGCTTTGGCTTTCCCCTGTTTTTTGGCCGGCTTGCGTTTCGAAGAGACTTGCCTGCTGGGCTTTTTGATTGACTTTTTTGCTGCTTTGGTTTTGCTCGTTTTGCTGACTTTCGCTTTTGGGCGTTTCGAAGAGGCTGGCTTGTTCGCCCGGCTGCTCTTCTTTTTTTTTTGGCGACTCGCTACCCTTTTCGGTCTCGGTCGCCTCGTTATCAGCTGCCAGATCAGGAGTACTATCTTCACCTTCATCCGGCAAGTGAACCTTAACCACCTTGTACTGGGTGAGCTTGTTGCCAAGCGCCTTCCATCCCTTCACATCAACAATATCCTCGAGGCTAACCACCTCTTTTGTCTTCTCCTTACCCTTTCCTTTAATTAACTCAAGTTCAATTTCCGGTGAATCACTGGTCTTAACCAACACAAGTCTGGAACCTATCGTTTCTGATATGAACCCGAATTCTTTGTCCACTGTGCTGGTCTCTACCATGAAACGTTTCACCATATGCTGCTTGGAGTCACCATCAACATATACAGCAGAGATCACTTTCTTCGGATTGAACTTCTCCACTACCAAGGTTTTTTCCGGATCGAACCTGTTGGTCAGGTCATAATTGGTAATCCGGTAAGAGCCATTTCGCATGAAGGCGATCAACTGATCATCCCCATCAAACTTACCGATGTACCTGCCCCGGTTGTCTTTATTCAGTCGACCGGAATCAGCATCATACCAGAGGTTAAGTTTACTTAATGTGGACGTTCCTGCACGCAATAAATCAACACGCCTGAGCGGATACTTGGTTAAAATATTACCCCGTGCTCCGCGACCTTTTACTTCCAGATCGGCAAAGTCAAATTCAAAGATCTTTTTACGCGCTGTGCTGGACTGCGATAGCTTCACTTCCACCACCTCTGCTTCTCCATTCGGGTTTCCCGTTACATAATAAATGCGTGAATTCGGATGACCTTGCGCCAAATCATATTCCTTATCGCGAATTACCCCTGGCATGGTAAACCGTTTAACAAATCCCTTTCCCGATTTACCATCGGAATAAATGACATTGTATACCATCCTTTCATCGCCCTTCTTCCAGACACCCACATAGAGAATGTCTTTGCCCATGAATACCTTTTCGGAAACACGACTCACCAGGGCTTTACCATCTTTCCGGATAACGATTATGTCATCGAGTTCGGAACAATCGCAGATGTACTCATCACGCTTTAATCCATAGCCTACAAAGCCATCGGTGCGGTTTACATATAACTTCTGGTTAATGGCGATAACCTCCACAGCAGTAACGGATTGGAAGCCTCTGATTTCCGTTTTACGTTCCCGGCCCTTACCATATTTATCCAGCAGATTTTGATAGTAGGCAATGGCATAATCCGTAAGATGCTTCAGGTGATGCTCCGTTTCTTTAAGTTGTTTTTCAAGGTCTTTCAGCAGCTCATCCGCCTTGAATGAATCGAACTTCGATATTCGCTTGATCTTTATTTCTGTAAGCCGTACGATATCGTCTGTAGTAATTTCCCGGTAGAACTTTTTCTTATGGGGTTTAAGTCCTTTATCAATAGTGGAGATAACGTCCTCCCAACTTTCGCATTCCTCAATGTCACGGTAAATTCTGTTCTCAATAAAAATCCGTTCAAGGGAAGAAAACAGAATTCGCTCCATCAACTCCGCTTTCTTGATTTCCAGTTCACGCTTCAGCAGCTTAACGGTCTGTTGAGTATTGTATTTCAGGATGTCGTTCACCGTCATGAACATGGGCTTGTCCTCCACGATCACACACGCATTGGGCGATATACTGATTTCACAGTCCGTGAATGCATAAAGGGCATCCATGGCAATTTCGGGCGATTGGCCCGGCTGAAGGTGGATCTGTATCTCCACATCCTTTGCCGTATTATCCACCACCTGCTTCACTTTGATCTGACCTTTTTCACTGGCTTTCACGATGGATTCCATCAATGAAGTGGTTGTGGTGGAGAAGGGTATCTCCTTGATAGCCAGAGTCTTTTTATCAATGACATCAATTTTTGCTCTAACCTTAATCTTTCCTCCGCGCAACCCCTGGTTGTATTCCGTAAAGTCAGCTATTCCTCCGGTAGGAAAGTCGGGGAAGAGTTTTGGGTTTTTACCTTTGAGCACATCGATAGAGGCCTTGATCAGCTCACAAAAATTATGAGGCAGAATTTTGGTGGAGAGCCCGACTGCTATACCCTCAACACCCTGTGCCAGTAATAGTGGGAATTTTACCGGAAGCGTAACGGGTTCTTTTTTACGACCATCGTACGACAATTGCCACTCGGTAGTCTGTGCATTATACACCACATCAAGGGCAAACTTGGAAAGCCTGGCTTCGATATACCGGGGCGCTGCAGCGCTGTCGCCCGTACGTACATCGCCCCAGTTTCCCTGGGTTTCAATCAGAATATCTTTCTGACCAATATTCACCATGGCCTCCCCTATGGCCGCATCACCATGGGGGTGGTACTGCATGGTATTTCCGATTACGTTGGCCACCTTATTAAACCTCCCATCGTCCATCTCCTTCAACGAATGCATGATCCTTCGCTGAACAGGTTTCAAGCCATCCTCAATGCGCGGAACTGCCCGTTCCAGGATGACATAGGAGGCATAATCAAGGAACCAGTTTTGATAGAGGCCATCAACGGAAATGGAGTGGATTTCTCCTCCTCCACTATCTTCCTTTTTCTTGGTTATGTCTGGCCGAACTGCTTTTTTCTTACTCATCGCTTCGTTTAACTTCTCGATTTCAAGTTCTTACTATGATTTGTTAATCATGGAGCAAGCTGATCACTTAACCATTATGGTGCTACTTCAATCTGCTCAGTCATCTCAATCTTATCAAGTTCTACCCTTAGGTTTTCAATGATAAATTCCTGCCGGTCGGGTGTGTTTTTACCCATATAAAATTCCAGTACATCTTTCAAATGACTGTCTTTATGCAACATCACAGGCTGTAGCCGGATGTTGTCACCAATAAAATTTCCGAATTCATCCGGAGAAATTTCTCCCAATCCCTTAAAGCGGGTTATTTCCGGTTTGCTTCCTAATTTTCGCATGGCTTCCTGCTTTTCTTCCTCACTATAGCAGTATATGGTTTCCTTCTTGTTGCGCACCCGGAAAAGTGGGGTTTCAAGAATAAACACATGCCCCGCCTTTACAAGATCAGGGAAGAACTGAAGGAAGAATGTCATCAGCAATAAGCGGATGTGCATACCATCCACATCGGCATCGGTGGCAATTATGACTTTATTGTACCGTAGATTATCCAAACCATCCTCTATATTCAAGGCATGTTGTAAGAGGTTGAACTCTTCATTTTCATACACTACCTTTTTGGTTAACCCATAACAATTCAGTGGTTTACCTCGCAAGCTGAAGACAGCCTGAGTTTCCACATTTCGTGATTTGGTGATTGAACCACTGGCAGAATCCCCTTCCGTTATAAAGATCATGGAGCCAAAGCCACGTTCGTCCTTCTCATCGAAGTGAAAGCGACAATCGCGCAGCTTCTTGTTGTGCAGATTGGCTTTTTTGGCCCGTTCGTTGGCCAGTTTCTTTATTCCTGCAATCTCCTTACGCTCGCGTTCTGATTGCATAATCCGCTTAAGCATCGAATCAGCAACAGTTGGATTCTTATGGAGATAGATTTCAACTTCCTTCGAAACAAAATCACCGACATAGGATCGTACCGATTGCCCTTCCGGTGACATGGTGATGGACCCAAGCTTTGTTTTGGTCTGCGATTCAAATACGGGTTCCTGCACCCGCACCGCTATGGCCGCTATTACACTGGAGCGGATATCGGAAGCATCAAAGTCCTTTTTGTAAAAGTCACGGACACCTTTTATCAGACCTTCTCGAAAAGCCGCGAGGTGGGTTCCTCCCTGCGTGGTATTCTGGCCATTAACAAAGGAGTAATATTCTTCACCATACTGATTGCCATGGGTGAGCGCAAATTCAATATCCTCTCCCTTAATATGAATAATCGGGTAGCGGAGTTCTTCCGGTTCGGTCTTTTGTTTTAGCAAATCCAGCAGACCATCTTTTGAAAAGTACTTCTTCCCGTTATAGTTAATGGTGAGACCCGCATTCAGAAAAGCATACTTCCACATCAGGTCATCCAAATATTCCGGGATGAAATGATAGTTTTTGAACATGGTATTGTCGGGCTCAAACTGAACCAGTGTTCCATTCCGTTCTGCAGTTTTACCCGGCTTCGGATCACTGGTGAGTATACCCTTTTTAAATTCCGCGACCTTGGTTTGCCCGTCACGGAAGGCCTGCACCTTAAAGTAATTGGAAAGCGCATTCACGGCTTTTGTACCAACACCATTCAATCCTACCGATTTCTGAAAGGCACCAGAATCGTATTTGGCGCCTGTATTAATCTTTGATACCACATCGACAACCTTGCCTAACGGAATG
>CAZCRJ010000219.1:0-5394 GCA_964501015.1 uncultured Roseivirgaceae bacterium
TAAGCAATAGCTTGTCTCCGGCAGAGCCACGCTTAGGCCTGCGCTACTATGTTAACGAACGTCAGAAGCTGAATGCTGGATTTGGTTTGCATAGCCAGATTCAGGCCCCATATCTTTATTTTTTCCGGACTTCCTATGATGCCAGTGGGAAACCCATAATGGCCAATAAAAAAATGGATTTTACCCGAAGCTTTCATTCCGTAATTGGTTATGAACACTTTCTTGGCCCTGACCGCGCGCACACCAGACTGAAAGCAGAAGTATACTATCAGAAAATCTATAATGTGCCCATCGAACGCGATAACATCTCCTCATTTTCTTTGTTGAATACAGGTGCCTCGTTTTCACGATATTACCCAAATGCATTAATCAACAACGGGCAAGGTGAAAATTATGGACTTGAAGTTACTGTAGAGCGATCTTTTTCAAAAGGGTATGTCTTTTTGATAACAGGCTCTCTTTTTCAGTCGAAATATGAAGGCAGTGATAACGTGAGGCGAAATACTGATTTCAATGGCAATTATATTTTAAACATGATGTATTCCAAAGAGTGGGTGCTGAAGAAACAGCATATACTGGCAATGGGTGCCCGAGTATCAACTGCCGGTGGCAGACGGTACGGACCCGTTGATGAAGAGGCATCGGAGCGCGAAAAAGAAGTTATCTATGTTGATGAGACAAGGAATACTCTACAATTTAATCCGTATTTCAGAGCTGATTTCCGTTTAAGCTATAGGATCAATAAAAAGCGAATGAGTCATGAATTTGCGTTCGACTTCCTTAATCTAACTGATCGAAAAAATGTACTCCGGCAAACGTATGCCCCAAGCTATGAATCGGGAAAATCTGGTGAGGTAGTTACAGAATATCAATTGGGATTTTTACCATTCTTCTACTATCGGATAGATTTTTAATGCCTGACGTTTGCTGATTATTTGCGAATAGTTTCACTCAAATCAAAGTCTGCCCGGAAACGCAATTGCCCGTCACGCTTTAAGATGTAGCTCAATTGTTTTTTGTCTTTACTGATGACGAGACTCCATTCATTGGTTGCCGCTGCCGGAATAAGGTTAGCCGTATAGGCATCGGCCGGGAAGTGCTGCTCCAGTGCGTTTCCATCATTATTGGCATAGCCGCCATACATCGTGATGTCATCAGGCATACCGTCTTCATGCCTATGATCATGTTTCAACAATAACCCATTCTCATCCAATGTCAGCACCCATGTTCTGGAACGGTCTTCCCCCACCTGGAAGGGAATGCGAACTTCAGCATCGGCACAGGATGAAAAATAGATTACCAAATCCTGACCCTTAAAAGGATTTTTATCTTCCTCCGGGAAAACCGCTTTACCGCCATAGTACTTACCACAAAATGGCTCGAGGTTATTGAGAAAATCCTTGCCGTTTGATTGGGCAGTTGAAAGGCTGCTTACCAGCAGCAAAATAAGAAATATAGGTGGTCGCATAGTCCAATTATACGCAAACCCTTGCACAACCATTTACAATGGCCTGATTAATGGTTATTTTTGTGCGGAATTTTCAGGAAAAACATATCATGGTGTATCCTATTATAGTGTATGGAGATCCGGTTTTACGCCAACGGGCCAAGGATATTGAGCCGGGAACCGATCTTACTCAATTCATCGAAGACATGTTCGAAACCATGCACCATGCTCAGGGAATTGGGCTGGCAGCGCCCCAGGTAGGGAAAAGTATTCGCCTCTTTGTGGTGGATGGCACCGTGCTGGACAAAGATGATGAGGAGGCTGCAGAGGGTATGGATGACTTCCGGAAAACGTTTATCAATCCTGTTCTGTTGGAGGAACTCGGAACACCCTGGGATTTTGAAGAAGGCTGTCTGAGCATACCTACTATCCGCCAGTCCATTACAAGAAAGGGTACCATCCGTATCCGTTATTACGATGAACACTGGAACCTGAAAGAGGAAGAATACGATGGAATGAAGGCGCGGGTAATCCAACATGAATACGATCACATTGAAGGAAAATTATTCATCGATTACCTCACCCCGTTAAAGAAACGCCTGCTCAAAGGCAAACTCAGCGACATCAGCCGGGGCGCAGTGAAAACCGAATACCGGATATTGGCACCGTTGAAAAAGTAGAGTAGCCGGCAGTGATCAGAAGTAGTACCTTGCCTGATTAATTATGTGATATGAACATTACTTCCAGGCTTCCCGATATCGGTACATCCATTTTTGCCATCATGTCAAAGATGGCGCTCGAGCATGGCGCCATTAACCTTTCACAGGGCTTTCCTGATTTCCCTGTTGATCCGGTAGTGATTGATCTTGTTCATCGCTTTATGAAAGAAGGGCATAACCAGTATGCACCCATGCCGGGGGCACCATCCCTTCGAAACATTATTGCGGAAGTAGTACAGCAAACCTATGCGCGGTCAGTTAATCCTGAAACAGAAATCACCATTACAACTGGAGGAACTGAGGCATTATACGCAGCTATCGCGGCCTTTGTACACCCTGGTGATGAGGTGATTATATTCGATCCCGCGTATGACTCCTACAATCCTGCCGTTCGGCTAAATGGAGGAGTTCCTGTTCATATCAACTTAACGTATCCGGATTTTTCAATTGATTGGGAAGTGGTGAAATCCAGGATAACCAGTCGCACCCGGATGATCATGATCAACACACCCCACAACCCGAGTGGTGCGGTACTCTCAATAAATGATATGAAAACACTTCAGCAACTGGCAGAAGAACATGATTTGATTGTACTGAGTGATGAAGTGTACGAACGACTTATTTTTGATTCCATCCGGCACGAAAGTGTTTTACATTATCCTGCGCTAGCAGCGCGAAGCATTGCCGTATTTTCATTCGGAAAAACATTCCACGCAACCGGCTGGAAGGTTGGATATGCAGTAGCGCCAGAATACCTCACAAAAGAAATCCGGAAGACACACCAATTCCTTACGTTTGCCGTCAATACACCCGTACAGCTGGCATTGGCCGAGTACATGAAAAACCCGGAACATTACATACACCTTGGCGCTTTCTATCAGAAAAAGCGCGATTATTTCCTGGAGGGCATTAAAGGCTCATCCTTTGAGCCAGTAGCCTGCCACGGTTCTTATTTTCAGACGCTTTCCTATGCTGCGATTTCAACCTTGTCGGATGCAGACATGGCCGCTGAACTCACCGTAAAACACAAAGTAGCCTCCGTGCCGGTTTCAGCATTTTATCATGACAAAACGGATCATAAAATCCTTCGCTTTTGTTTTGCCAAGCGCGAAGAAACACTCGACAAGGCAATTGAGATTTTACGAGCTCTGTAAGGCATACTCACCAGTTATGTTTTAGAACGGAGCGTGATCCTCACCGATACCGGTGAATCATTGAATTTCTGAAACTATATGCGCTGGAAGTTGTTCCGTCAATGAACAGTAAGGATTATACAGAATCGTTTTTGTAATTTGCGACTGAAAACAAGAACATGCACGACTTAAAAATCACCCTTATCCAATCCGATTTATACTGGGAAGAAATAGATGCCAACCTTTCTTCTTTTGAAGAAAAAATCTGGCAGATCGGGCAAGGCACCGATGTGATTGTTTTACCGGAAATGTTTACCACCGGGTTTACCATGAATGCCCCCAAACTGGCAGAGCACATGAACATGCGCACGTTTAAGTGGATGAAGCAGATGGCAGACCAAACTGGTTCTTTGATTCTTGGAAGTTACATCGCAAGGGTGCATGATCGGTTCTATAACCGAATGGTGTGGATGGAGCCTGGGGGAAATCATAAGACCTACGATAAACGCCACTTGTTTCGTATGGCAGGTGAACATAAGATTTATTCTCCCGGAGAAAGTATGCTGGTAGCATCATGGAAAGGATGGAGAATCTGCCCGTTAGTATGTTACGATCTTCGCTTCCCCGTATGGAGCCGCAACACCTATGACATTACTTCTGGAAGGCTCAATTATGATGTACTGATGTTTGTTGCCAATTGGCCAACGGCTCGCATTGATGCGTGGGATGCACTGTTGAAAGCCCGCGCCATTGAAAACCTGAGCTATACGGTGGGCGTAAACCGGGTGGGTGTAGATGGAAACGGAATTGAATACAACGGACATTCTTCCATTTATTCTCCCAAGGGTGAATTGATGTTTACATCCGAAGGGTCGGAAGCTATAAAAACTATCCAGCTGAATGCCCACTCCTTACAGGCTTTTCGCGATCGCTTTCCGGCACATCTCGATGCCGATGAGTTTTCTGTGGAGATCGGAGAGTTTGAAGAGGATGCATTAACCGGACTGAGTTAAAATTCTTTTTAAAGAATTATTATTCATAGTTAACATCAAATGTTGCGTTAGAAAACCGCAGATTTTACTCAGAGAAAGTCGTTCACTAATGGTAGTATTGGCTTACCTTCAAATGGCGACCTACATTCCACTTACTAAAATCGCAGCGGCTCGTTCTTTCAAGGTGATGGTTAGTTTGCGGTTATCATTACTAACCGGAACATTGCCAAGTCTGTCAACATACTGCTTACTGGTTTTTGTGTTCAGCTCAATTACCTGTGGTGAATTACCGGCATTGAAAACAGCAATAACTTCGTCTTCATCTGTAAACCGGCTATAGGCCAACACGGCATTCTCGTTATCGGATTTTATAAAATCAATTGCTCCAGTAATCAGTACGGGATTCTCTCTTCGAATAGAAATAACTTTTCGATAAAAAGTAAAGACATCGTTATTAAATGAAACTTCATCGACCGGGCGATTTATATTTAACGGATGAGTGGTTTCCGGTTCAAAATCAAATTCCTGCCAGAGCAGTGGTTTACGTGTAGCGGGATCGTCAGCACCCCACATGCCCATCTCATCACCCGCCCAAATGGAGGGCGCACCAATGTAAGTAAACTGGTGTGCCACCAATAATTTCAGTGTCTGAACCGTGGCGTCATCTGGTTTGTTGATTTTATACGAGCTGTCATCACCGGGTTTAGCGTTGTATTTGTACTTGTTTTTATTGTAAAGCGAAGTGAGTGTTCGGGGGGCATCATGACTTGACGTAAGGTTCATCATGGCATAGTTACTTGGCTTGCGAAGAGTTGCTTGCAGTGCTGTGAGGCTGTCGATAAATGCAGACACACGAAGGGCATTAGGAGCGCTGTTAAAAAAATGACGGGCAACGCGGTACCAGCGATAATTCATCGGTGCATCAAAAATATCACCTTGTAAAAATGGTTCAGGGTCAAGCAATTGATCGGGCCACTTTTCCCACCAGAGTTCACCCAATAAATAAGCCTCCGGATTTATGCTTCGCACCACCGACCGGTATTCACGCCAGAATCCAAGCGGTATCTCTGCCGCTACATCCAGGCGAAAACCATCCACACCAT
>CAZCRJ010000220.1:0-3559 GCA_964501015.1 uncultured Roseivirgaceae bacterium
GTTGCCATACGATTGCAGCAGGAGGCCTCTTCAAGCAGGCAACTTGCCTTATTACCCACACCTCAATTCGCGAATATGCGTTGGCTTGTAACGGCTACAGGTACGCTACCGCAAGGATATGAGATAGTATTCGATCTGGAGAACATAATGGGCTTACCAATTCATACCGACAAAACGATGTTCAGGGTGGCCAGAAGAAATACAGAAGGAACAGGAGATTTCGAACTTGCACCTTCCCGATTTGAAGGGAATAAACTTATTGCTGAGGGAAACAGTAACCAGGAGTTTACGCTGGTGCTGGTGGCAGGCCCAACAGTAACGGATGTTAGTGTATGCTCAGGGGATAATGCAGTACTTACCGCCAGTGGTGCAGAGGCCGGGCAGACGTACCGGTGGTATCAGAATAGTAATGATGTAACACCTTTATTTACAGGCAATCCATTTGTGGTTACATCAGTGGTTGCCGATGCTACGTATTATGTTTCGTTAACCGATGGTGTGCTGGAAAGTATCCGTGTTCCGGTGTTGGTTGAAGTGCGAACCTGTGATAACCTGTTTATAGTAAACAGCGCCCTGGATACACCTGATGCGAATGTCGGTGATGGTATCTGCGATGATGGTAACGGGAATTGCACGTTGCGTGCAGCGCTTCAGGAAGTCAATACATTGACGGCACCTGCCGCCATTCATTTTGATATTCCGGGTACCGGGCCACACCGCATTCAGCCGGTAACTGCATTTCCTACGATTCAAAGAATAGTGGAGATTGATGCACGAACTCAACCTGGGTTTGCAACTGGTTCGCCTACAATAGAATTAAGTGGAACCCTGGCAGGAAATACTAACGGCTTGCATTTCGGAATAAGTGCAACAGGTTCAGTTGTGCGCGGATTTTCCATAACAGGTTTTCAGCAGATGGGCATACGACTGAATTCAAATGAAATAACTGTTCAAAGTAATTTAATTGGTTTACGTCCCGATGGTGTTACTGCAGACCCTAATGGACAAGGAATATACCTAATCAATGCAAGCAATTGTCTGATTGGTGGCTCCTTAGAATCTGCCAGAAACATAATTTCAGGTAATACCAATTATGGTATTTGGTTGGTTTCTGGTTCTAATACTACCATAGCAGGTAATTACATAGGGCTTAATGTACCGGGCACTGCTGCTGTTCCCAATAGGAATGGTGTACTTGTTCAGGGTACTGATAATGTCATTGGAGGTGCTGCACCTGCTTTTACAAATGTTATCTCCGGTAACGGAATAGCCGATACATTTATTGATAC
Source organism: uncultured Roseivirgaceae bacterium (assembly GCA_964501015.1). Taxonomy (GTDB): domain Bacteria; phylum Bacteroidota; class Bacteroidia; order Cytophagales; family Cyclobacteriaceae; genus UBA2336. The sequence goes on from CAZCRJ010000220.1 coordinate 1,290, forward strand.
GGGTCTTCAAATAGAGGGGGCAGGCAATACGGTTCGAGGGAATATAATCGGTCTGAGTCCAACTGGAACAATTGCCATACCCAATGAAAATGGTCTGAGCATTAGTTCAATTAACATTGTTATTGGAGGGCCAAATGAAGCAGACAGAAATATAATTTCCGGCAACAGCCGTTACGGTATAGGTACCATTGGCAGTTCCGTTCAGAATCTTTTGTTTGAAGGGAACTTTGTGGGAACAGATATCACCGGCACCTTACCCAGAGGAAATGCAAATACCGGAGTATTCCTTGGGGGAACCAGTAATAGTTTAATTAGAAATAATGTAGTTTCTGCTAATCAGTTTGGTATTGATCTGAGTGCTGCTAATGGTGTATCCGTTTTTGGAAACAAAATAGGTACAGATGTCGCGGGACTTTCTGCCTTACCTAATTCTGCTGGCATAAGAATACTAACGCCCAGTTCTAGCAACAACCGTGTTGGAGGTTCCGGTGCCGATGAAGGGAATCTGATTTCTGGTAATTCCGGTATTGGAATATATGTTTTTGCTTCGGCTTCTTCCAACTTCATTCGGGGAAATACGATCGGTCTCGACAGTGATGGCAATCCTTTATCCAATGCTACAGGAATTCATATCGCAAATGGATTTGATAACGTCATTGGGGGCATACTTCCGGGGGAAGGAAATACCATTGCGCATAACAGTGGTGTTGGTATACGATTAAATCCGGTATTGACCGATGATCCTGATCCAAAGCGAAACAGGATTACCAGGAATAGCATTTTTGGAAATAACGGATTGGGCATTGCCTTACGCCTGACCTCTGTTCAGGTAAATGACACTAATGATAGTGATGACGGCCCAAACAAACTGCAAAACTATCCCTTGATCTATTCCTATACCTATGATGCAATAGCCAATACCATTTTGGTAACCTACGCTGTCAGTTCAAATCCTGTAACCGGAAATTCCGTTTACCCGATTGAGGTTGAATTCTTTATAGATGATGGCAGTCGTCAGGGACGAGCGTATCTCCATACAGATATTTATACAGCAGCAAACCATTCGAATAAACTGAAAACGATTACTTTTCCAGTTCCAGCTGGCGTAACGTTTACCGCTTCAGATCAATTGGTAACCACCGCTACAGATGCTGATGGAAATACTTCGGAATTTGGATTCATAGCGCCAGCACCCGCAAGTGCTGATGGAGTTGAACAGTGTTTGTCATCCAGTGTGACGCTTGTTGCTTCTGGTGCTCCGGTTGGGGGAGGGTACCGATGGTTTGCTGAGGAAAATGATGTAACTCCTGTTTCTACCGGCCAGTCATTTATAACACCAGTATTGACAACACCAACAACCTACTACCTTGCTGCCCGCGATCTTTACGGTCATGAAAGTCTGCGGGTTCCGGTTACAGTAGTTATAGGCAGCGCTCCGGATAAGCCCTTGGTGACAAATGCCTCAGCCTGTTCTTCTTCAGCGTTTGGGTTATCAGCTTCAGGGGGAGCATCGGGGGATGAATATGTCTGGTACGAAAACCTTACGGATACGAATCCTATAGTTAAGAATTCAACAGGGGAATTTATTACACCGATCTTGACTACTACGCGGAGTTATTTTGTCAGTATTATAACGGATGAAGGTTGTGAATCAGAGCGTACAGAAGTAATAGCAGAAATCTTGGTACTTCCAGCACCTACCGTTACCTCGCAGGGTGGCTTTGGTTTTTGTGAAGGTAGTTCAGTTACATTGGAAGGGCCTACCGGTTTCTCTTCCTACCTGTGGTCTGATAATTCAACGAATAAAGATTTAACAGTCAATAACCCCGGAACGTATACACTGCGTGTATTTGATACGAATGGCTGTGAAAGTCAGCCCACCTCGGTTGTCGTTACACAGCATGAAAATCCTGTCGCCACCATTACTATGTCCAAGGATCGACTGGTTACCAGCCAGGCAGCCAGTTATCAATGGTTGTTATTTGAGGAGCCCATTAATGGTGCAACGGAAAGTTTCCTCGAGATCAATGTATTACGGTATGGAATTTATTCTGTTCGCCTGATAAGCGCAGCCGGTTGTGAAGTATATTCTGATCCATTTGTCTACTTGATCACCGGCTATGAAGCTGACAGTGAGAAGGGCGTTGTACTCTATCCCAACCCGACATCCGGAAAATTGAGTATCCAATTAGAAAATGATTTACGCATGAAATCATATAAAATCTATGATAACCTGGGCAAAATTATGCTGCAGCGTGATGCCATATCCA
>CAZCRJ010000220.1:3569-5376 GCA_964501015.1 uncultured Roseivirgaceae bacterium
CGTGCAAATAGAAATTGAAAATAAAACCTTAACCCGCAGGATTATTAAACTATGAAAATGACTAAGGTATCCATACGTATTATTGCGCTGACCTTAAGTGTTGCGCTGCTGACTTCCTGTATTTTTCAGAGCGTACCGGAATGTCCGGAGAAAGAAGCGTTGCTTTCCGGTGGCTGGCAACTTACGCTGCTGGAGATTAATGATCAGCCTCAAACAGGTGATATCAGTAAGTTTAAGCTTAGGCTTTCTGAAACAGGAACCTTCACCAGAATTTCTACAGATGGATTTAGTGATGATGGCCAGTGGTTGCTAACCAATAATGGTAACGTACTGGAATTGATACCAGAAGATAATCCTTCCGAAGAATATATCATTGATTCCTTTACGCTTCGCAAGTTGGTGTTGTTTGTTGACCGCGACAACAATAAGGTTGGACCTGACAATATTAAATTATACCTAGACCGATTTAACTAACCAGTCATGATGAGATTCACTCCATTACTATCGTTTAAATACAGAGGAATTAGTTTGCTTGCGTTTCTGGTCATCGTGTTGATACACAACCATTCGTATGCACAAAATTTTATAGGCATAAAAGTGGGGCCTTCGTTTTCCAGCGTATCCAGTTCTACCCAGTATAAGGAGTCGGTACTTCCTGGTGTTCATATTGGGTTTATTTCCAATTTCTGGATGAATGCATCCTGGCAGTTTCAGGGGGAGTTGTTGTACAATCAGAAGGGATATAACCATGTGATATGTGCGGGCTCGTACGATAAACTTGCGACATCCTACCTGGAAATGCCCCTGGTGTTCAGGTATCGCGCGTGGCCAATTTCCACAAACTTCATAATGAATTTCGGAGGTGGGTTGTATGGTGGGTATTTATTGTCGGGCAATTACAAAACCAACCTGGGCGAAGGCGAGATTACCGAAACACTAGATATTGCTTCTTCCGATCAGCGGTTTGATGCAGGGATTATTTTCGATGTAGGCGTTGATCGCCAGTTGGGAAAAGGAAAACTGTTTATTGATTTGAGAATTCAACCCGGTGTTTTAAGTACTGGAGTATTTCCGGCAGAATCGCAATCGCAGCGAAACATCACTATGATGGTGAGCTTTTCATACTTGTTTGGGTTGTAAAAAAACAACCATCATCCAGGAGACAATGGCTGTTGTAATCCGTTGAATAGTATTCCTATTCTTTAATAGGGCGCTTGTATTGAGAATACCAGGCAATCTTTCCATTGACCACCATATTTACATCATGATGATTCGCAGAAGATACCGTTCCATCTTTGCTGGTTGTTTCTTCTTTATACCAAACACTAATGAAGTCAGCATTGGTATCAATAGAGTGACTTGCAAGCCATACATGTAGGGTAATTTTTACAGAACTTAAACTATCGCGTGAAGCAGACCATTCTTTCAGTAATTCATCTGCCGATCCATTAAACTTAGTGCCATCCCAGCGCTCAACAGCAATGGTGTCGGCAAGGGTTGCACGTAATCCGGTCATATCTCCTGTTTCCCAGGTTTTGTAGCTATTGAGTACCGTAAGCAAATCCTGGTCGGAAACAGTCAGGTTCCATTGTGAAGTATGCGTGGCAACATAAGGCAATTCGACCGTTGAGGATGTTGCTTCTGCAGGAGTTTCCGTGGGTTTTTCAGAGGGAGTACAGGCAGCAAGGACAATGCCGGCCAGCATGAACAAGGCAATCTTTTTCATTAGATAATGGGTTAGGTTAAGTGACAATACAGTACCGGGAAGCGAATAAGGCGGGATCGGGATACACGCCAAGGTACACTT
>CAZCRJ010000221.1:0-5351 GCA_964501015.1 uncultured Roseivirgaceae bacterium
GCAGACCAGGCAAATCGGAAGCTTTCAAAAATCTGACGTATTGTTTTCATTGCCCTAAATAACGCGGTTTTAAATCAATGGTTAGTCGGCTTGCCTGATAGTTAATTACGCTTGGTAGACTGAAATCAGTTCAGAATGTTACGAAAACTAAAAACATGGCCAGAACTTCGTAAATCTCAACTATTGGCTTAATTTTGCAGCCTTAAAAAAATTATCTGTTCATTGGGCATACTATGCATTTAAAATATGAAGCTATCTGAATTCAAATTCGAACTCCCAAATAATTTAATCGCTTTACGACCTGCCGAAAATCGGGATGAATCCCGGCTGATGGTTGTCCATAAAGATTCCGGTAAAATTGAACACAAAGTTTTTAAAGACCTTGTTGATTACTTCGGCAACGGAGATATGATGGTGGCAAACGATACTATGGTTTTCCCGGCCAGGCTTTACGGAAGGAAAGAAAAAACAGGGGCTAAAATTGAAGTCTTTTTGCTTCGTGAATTGAATGCCGAAATGCACTTGTGGGATGTGCTCGTTGATCCAGCTCGTAAAATCAGGGTAGGCAATAAACTTTTCTTTGGTAATGGCGACCTGGTGGCCGAAGTGATAGACAATACTACCTCCCGCGGCCGTACCATCCGTTTTTTGTTTGATGGCGATGCCGAAGCTTTTGATAAGGTAATTGAAACACTTGGTGAAACACCTCTTCCAAAATACATCAAACGTAAAATCGAGGCGGATGATAAAGATCGCTTTCAAACAATCTTTGCTAAAAATAAAGGAGCCGTGTCAGCCCCTACGGCCGGTATGCATTTTACCAAACAACTGGTTAAACGACTTCAGTTAAAAGGAGTTGATCTGTCGTACATCACCTTACACATAGGATTGGGTACCTTTCGACAAGTTGATGTGGAAGATCTAACGAAACACAAAATGGATTCGGAGAATTTCATTGTAGGTTCTGATGTTGTTGATAAGGTTAACAAGGCGCTTGATAATAAAAAGAAAGTATGTGCCATTGGCACCACTTCCATGCGGGCGTTGGAATCTGCTGTTTCAGCCAATAACCGATTAAAAGTGAAAGAAGGATGGACTGATAAATTCATTTTTCCACCGTATGAATTTAAAATTTGTAATGCCATGATTACCAATTTCCAGATGCCTGAGTCAACCTTGCTGATGATGGCTGCAGCCTTTGGTGGATTTGATCTGGTGATGGAGGCATACAAGGTTGCCCGTAAGGAGAAATATAAATTCCTTACTTATGGAGATGCCATGTTGATTATCTAACGCCTTGATCGCTGCAATAGACAATAAATGATACAGACAGGTATTGGACAGATTCCTTTGCTGTGTCTCAGATTAGTTCACTTCACGGATCATGTAGAGAAACAAGACAATCGCTATTGGATAGATCAGGAAGTATTGAAGGGACGGCACAAAAATGTTCAAAAACATACTGAACGGAGCAAATAAAAGTAACAGGCCCGCAAATACTATCAATACTTTTTTCCAGCGTTCCATCGGTTGCTGAATGACAATAAACATCCGGTAGACCAGGTACGTTACTACTACAACATTAAAAGCTATTAATAAAAGACGTAAAATTATCATAACTCATTTTTTTGGTAATTTCGGAAATATATGCTCAATAAAGAATACGCACTTATTGTTGCTGGTGGAAAAGGCACCCGTATAAAAAGTAAACTTCCGAAACAATTCCTGGAGTTGTGCGGTCTTCCAATCCTTATGCATACCATTAATGCTTTTTACAGGTATTCCAAAACCATTTCCGTTATCCTGATCTTACCAGAAGATGATTTTCAAATTTGGGAAGAACTCGGCATAAAACATCAATTCACCCATCCCGTGCTTTTGCAACACGGAGGCGAAACCAGGTTTCAATCGGTAAAAAATGGGCTTGATAAAATTACAGAGGATGGCCTTGTGGCAATTCATGATGGCGTCCGGCCACTGATCAGTGAAGATATCATTGGTGCCTCATTCCGGTTAGCAGCAGTGCATCAAACAGCAGTTGCGGCCGTTCGCTTAAAGGACTCAATACGCATGACCGATCAGGACACCACCAAGGCAATGGATCGATCCAGATTCAGACTGATTCAAACACCGCAAACATTTCAAGTAGCGCTTATCAAGCACGCCTACAAAACAAAGGAAGATCCTACACTAACTGATGATGCGAGTGTTGCTGAGAAGGCAGGACACACCATTTCCCTATTTGAGGGAAGCTATGAAAATATAAAAATCACTACACCTGAAGACTTGATTGTTGCCGAGGCCTTACTCAAATCCAAAGCTTGAAACTACATAAGCCCTCGTATGGGCTTCAAAACAGATTTTAATGACTACCTTGGAGTTGTTTGACACACTTTCATTTTTTTCTCAAATACTATGAATGACATTGCTGATTGGTTGTTGTCGTTATGGGGAAAGGTATTATTTACCCTTGGTCAGGCTGAGTTTTCAATTGGTCTGGTGGCTTCTGTTACCATTGCGCTTATTCTCCTGTTTTTTGTTTCTTCTAAACTTAAACTTTTATTAGTCAGAAGAATTTTTCCCCGTTATAATATTGACATTGGAGTAGGCGAGTCTATTGCAACCATTATCCGGTATACCATCATCACCATAGGCTTTATCATTATCCTTCAGTCAACAGGAATTGACTTAAGTGCATTGGGTTTATTGGTTGGCGCTTTGGGTATTGGTATTGGTTTCGGCTTACAAAACATTACCAATAATTTTATCAGTGGGATTATTATTTTATTTGAGCGTCCGGTAAAAGTAGGAGATCGGATCGAGGTTAATAATGTTACTGGAAATATTGTACAAATAGCCGTGCGTGCAACTACTGTAGTTACCAATGATAATATCTCCATCATTGTCCCTAACTCTGAGTTTGTCAACTCGGTTGTGATTAACTGGAGCCTGGAGAACCGTAATGTCAGATTTAATTTTCCCGTAGGTGTATCGTATAAGGAAGATCCACAAAAAATAAGAAAGCTGCTGATAGAAGTTGCCCTGGAAAATAAAGGTGTTCTTAAGGAGCCATCGCCAGATGTGTTATTTGAAGAATTCGGGGAGAGCAGCCTGGTTTTTAATTTACGAGTTTGGTCATCTGAATATAGTGATCGACCAAAAGTACTAAAGAGCCAACTGTATTATTCGATTTTTGAAAAGTTCAAAGAGCATGGCGTTGAAATCCCATTCCCGCAACGCGACCTGCATGTACGAAGTGGGTTTGAAAACTTAGCAGCACCTAAGATTTCACCTTAAATACAAAAGCCGGCTTTCACCGGCTTCACTTTTATCCTTTACTTCACTCAGTATTCATCTTCATTAAAAAAGAAATCTTCTTTGGTAGGATAATCCGGCCAAATTTCTTCAATGCTTTCGTAAGGTTGCCCATCGTCCTCCAGTTCCTGAAGGTTCTCTACCACTTCCAGAGGAGCACCAGAGCGAATGGAGTAATCGATTAGTTCATCTTTTGTGGCCGGCCAGGGCGCGTCCTCCAGATAAGAAGCAAGTTCAAGGGTCCAATACATAATTAATAGTCCTCTTTTTAATTTTCCGCAAAAATAGAAGTATTTACGCCATAGTCAATACCTGAATGGCATTTGAAAAAAAGTAAAAAAGTAATCGTTTGAGCCGTACTTGAGTCTATGCACTATGGACTAAAAAAGCCATATTTGGGGCTGCTTGCAGGTCAGCAAGCTAAAAAATGATGATTCGATGGCTGACGAAAAAATAATTTTCTCCATGACGGGTGTGAGTAAAATTTACCCACCCAATAAACAAGTCCTCAAAAACATCTATCTCTCCTTTTTTTACGGGGCAAAAATTGGTGTGCTCGGATTAAACGGGTCAGGTAAATCATCCTTGTTGCGCATTATTGCTGGCATCGATAAGGAATTTCAGGGAGAAGTTGTTTCCGATCTGGGGTACACTGTTGGAATGCTGGAACAAGAGCCAATCCTGGACAAATCCAAAACGGTTCGTGAAATAGTTGAAGAAGGTGTCCATGAAACCGTGGCGCTACTGAAGGAATTTGATGCCATAAATGAAAAATTTGCTGATCCTGCCCTGATGGACGATGCAGATGCTATGGATAAGCTTATCCAGCGTCAGGGAGAAGTACAGGAAAAACTGGATGCAACAGGCGCCTGGGAGATTGATCATAGACTGGAACGTGCTATGGATGCCCTTCGCTGCCCACCCCCGGAAGCCAAGATTGAATATTTATCCGGTGGTGAGAAAAGACGAGTAGCCCTTTGCCGGCTGTTATTAAAAGAACCCGATGTACTGTTACTCGATGAACCAACCAACCACCTGGATGCTGAATCAGTTTTATGGCTGGAAGAGCACTTACGACAATACAAGGGTACGATTATAGCCGTAACCCACGACCGGTATTTTTTGGATAACGTTGCCGGATGGATACTTGAACTAGACCGCGGAGAAGGTATCCCTTGGAAAGGGAATTATTCCTCGTGGCTTGAACAAAAACAAAAACGCCTGGCACAGGAAGAAAAATCTGAATCTAAACGTCAGAAAACTTTAGAACGTGAATTGGAGTGGGTACGAATGAATCCAAAAGGACGACAGGCCAAGGCAAAAGCGCGTTTGAGCGCCTATGAAAAACTGCTTTCGCAGGAGTCCAAAGAGCGGGAAGAAAAACTGGAACTTTATATCCCGCCCGGACCACGCCTTGGCAATAAGGTAATTGAAGCGAAGGGTGTATCAAAAGCTTATGGTGATAAACTGCTGTATGAAAACTTAACCTTCTCATTACCACCCGCTGGCATTGTTGGTATTATCGGACCTAACGGTGCAGGTAAAACCACCCTTTTCAAAATGATCATTGGCAAAGAGAAACCGGACTTGGGTACTTTTGAGGTTGGTGAGACTGTTCAAATTGCGTATGTCGATCAGGAACATGATGACCTCAAACCAGATGATACCGTCTGGCAAGCCATAACTGGTGGCAATGAATTAATTGAGCTTGGCGGTAAACAACAGAATTCACGTGCCGATGTCGGGAAATTCAATTTTGGCGGCAATGACCAGCAAAAGAAAATAAAGGAATTATCTGGTGGAATGCGAAATCGTGTTCACCTGGCCATCGCCTTGAAGCAAGGTGGCAACCTGCTGCTGCTGGATGAACCAACCAATGATTTAGATGTCAATACACTTCGTGCATTGGAAGAGGGACTTGACAATTTTGCAGGATGTGCTGTGATCATTTCTCACGATCGTTGGTTCCTCGACAGGGTATGTACGCATATTCTGGCCTTTGAAGGTGACTCCCAGGTCTTCTGGTTTGAAGGTGG
>CAZCRJ010000222.1:0-5348 GCA_964501015.1 uncultured Roseivirgaceae bacterium
CTTGATGTCGATGGTTTTCCCATGCCCCATCATATGTTCATCGATGGAGTTGTCCATCACTTCTTTCACCAGCACATAAATACCGTCATCTTTGGAGGAACCATCCCCAAGTTTTCCGATATACATCCCCGGCCGTAACCGGATGTGCTCCCGCCAGTCAAGCGACCTGATACTGGCTTCATTATATTCGAAAATGTCGGGTGCTTTTTCTGATTTAGCAGCTTTAGCCATAAATAAAGGAGAAGAGTCAGTCTAAAAAATGTGGTTTTCGCCAAGTACGCGAATTTTAGGATTACATCAAGTAGTTACCGAATACAGTGAATTACAAAATTTTATAAACTGAATACTGTTAACTACCTGATTAATAGAAGATCGAATGCATAGCTTGAAAGTTATTACTTAAGTTGAAAATTTGCGGATCAGTACAATTACCGGCCATGAGGTTACCCATACCCCCAGTAATCCGATGGCCAGATAAAGTATGGCACCTGCCCGGATAAAGTCGAACTTTTCTGAACTGTTATACAATCCGATGTAGCTCAGGCTGATGATAAAGAAGATGTTAAGCAGAATGATCAGTCCGGTAAACCACGAACGAAAAGCCTCATTTGGTACCAGCTTCTTGTTCAGCACATAAACCAAAACATTTACTATTCCCACCAATGCCATCCAGGTATAAAACAGAACCTCCTTATTGAGCGTTACCAATTTCGTGTCCTGCTCCTGTAAAACCACATCCTGAGGTAATTCCACATAAACCCACATTAGATTGGCCACCACTGCCAGAAACGAAATGAACCAAACCCCGCGAAAAACTTTTAATATCATGTTTGTATTTTAGCACCGCAAATAAACAACAAAAGCCCTTGAACTTAAACCCTCCCTCCTTTTCCTTTCCAATCTTTATCGCTTTACTTCTTCTGAATTCCGGATGTGGAAATCCTTTGCCCAAGCTTGAGAATATGGACTTACAGGAATGGCATTCTGATAAAGATGGCTGTTTGAATAAACGCTCGGTTATGGAAGCGTCACTTGCCAATCAGAAGGACAAATTACTGGCGCTTACTGAAAAACAGATAATTTCGTTGCTTGGAAAGCCCGATCAAAACGAATTGTATTCACGTAACCAGAAATTCTACACGTATTTTCTTACCCCAGCCCCCTCCTGTGCCTCGTACCAAAATTCATCAAAAACACTAATCATCCGCTTCAATGCTATGGGTTTGGCGAAAGAAGTGTCCCTTAGCTAGCATTGTCTTTTATTCACATTGGTTTTTTGGTATCTTACCATTCTGGTAAACATCTATACATATGCAATTTCATCCCAACGAGTTATTCCTGCTCTATAACCCAAACTCCAATGATGGGAAGAAAACCAAGGCTATGGCACTGGACATCTCCAACCATATTAACGAGGTTGATTACCTGAATGAAAAGTTAGGACCAACGTATTGGAAAGAAGTTATTACCCTGCTGGGTGTTGATCCAGGTGAGTTGCTGGACAAGAATCATCCTGATTATGCAACAAAAATTGGTGATCAGGAATATACCATGAACGGATGGCTGGATGTGATTATGTATAATCCGCAATTACTTAAAAGTCCGATAGCCATTTTTAATGGAAAAGCCATTGTCTGTCATCAGCCTTCCGATATTCTTCGTTTAGGAACACCTAAAAGCGCCAGTAAGGTACTTCCCCATCTGAAGCGACAGGAGTAATATTTTAGCTCATCAACGCATTATGCGGAAACGCTTGTCTTCGTGCCTTTGCTATATCTATTTGGTTACGCAATACATTGACCAATGCATCTTTTGATTTGTAATTGAGGGGATAAATCAGCGAAGTTTTAAAATAAAACTCCTTACCAAGTTGTTCAGGATGATAGACATTAACTTTATACACTCCTCCAAGCGATTCAATTTCTACTGACTCGATGTTTTCCAGGGGAATAATGTAATCCTGATCCTTACTGTAAACATAAAGGAATTCGTCATCAAAGGATACACGTTGCATCTTATTTACCATTCCGGTAATCATAAATAATATATAACTATAAAGAACAGTTTGTGTAATTGCATAAAGCCAACCACGCGACCATGAATAGAGTATTAAGGAACCCAGGATAGATACATACAGAACATAAAGTACCCATTGGTACGGGCCTAAAAACCGAGAGGATAAACGAGTGGGCTTTTGTTTTTCAGCCACGTTCAAAATACAACAAAATGAAGAATATTTCTGTCATCGGATCCGGCACAATGGGCAATGGAATTGCACATGTTTTTGCACAATTCGGATATTCTGTTTCGCTCATTGATATCGCAGAAGAAGCGCTACAGAAAGCGCTGGTTACCATTGATAAAAACCTGGACAGGCAGGTAGTTAAACAAACGCTTACACAGGAAGCAAAAGAGAAAGCATTATCAATGATTACAACGTTTACTTCCCTTAAAGAAGGAGTAGCGCATGCCGATCTGGTGGTTGAAGCCGCAACGGAAAACAGCGATCTTAAACTGAAAATATTCCGGGATATAGATGCGTTTGCACCCTCATCTGCCATTCTCTCTACCAATACTTCCTCCATTTCGATCACGAAAATTGCATCTGCTACTTCCCGTCCGGCTAACGTAATTGGCATGCACTTTATGAACCCGGTTCCGGTGATGAAACTGGTAGAAGTAATCCGGGGATATTCCACCAGCGATGAGGTTACGGCAACGATCATGAACCTTTCCCGCATGCTCGAAAAATCGCCTGTGGAGGTAAATGATTATCCCGGCTTTATTGCCAACCGTATCCTTATGCCAATGATTAATGAGGCAATCTATTCGCTTTATGAAGGCGTGGCAGGTGTTCAGGAAATTGATACCGTTATGAAACTGGGGATGGCCCACCCCATGGGACCGCTTCAACTGGCTGATTTTATCGGACTGGACATTTGTCTCTCCATCCTTAACGTGCTGCACGATGGATTCGGGAATCCGAAGTATGCCCCTTGCCCCCTTTTGGTGAACATGGTTCAGGCTGGTCATAAGGGTGTTAAAACCGGAAGCGGGTTTTATACCTACACTCCGGGAAGCAAAGAAGTTGTTGTAGCTAATAGATTTTTAGTGAAATAAAAAGTCCCGCCATACAGCTGATCCTGCATGTCCGGGACTTCTGTAAATACTAGTTCTATTATTTCTTCAATAAGTCTCTGATTTCCGTCAGCAATACAACATCTGCCGGAGGAGGTGCTGGCGCTGGAGGAGCCTCTTCTTTCTTTTTGTTGAGTTTATTGATTCCTTTAATGAGTAAGAAAACCGCAAAAGCAACTATCAAAAAGTCAATAACATTTTGAATAAACATGCCATATTTAATGGATACAGCTTCTGCATCTTCTGTTGCCTCCCGCATGACATAGGCAAGTTCTTTAAAATCTACGCCCTTCATCAGCATACCCAAAGGAGGCATGATGATATCGTTTACTAATGAACTAACAATTTTTCCAAAAGCAGCGCCTATGATAATACCCACTGCCAGATCAACAACATTGCCACGCATGGCAAACTTTTTGAATTCTTGTAACATAGATTTTAGGTTTTGTTTTCAAAGATGCCAATTATTTCAAAATCTGCAAGGTAAGACATCATCTATTTGAGCGGATTTCGTATTTACGGATAGGCATGGCATCTATAATGGAGAACAGTACCTCTGGCTTAACTATTGACTGAGATCTGAACTTTTCATATCCGTCTTTACCCACTAATACCAACATAAAAGCATCACCCGTGTACTGGTATTTCTTTTGTAAAAAATCACGGAGGGGTGAATCGGGAACAAGTATGATTTCCATTTCCCGTTCTTCACACCCTTGTTTGTCTGCAGACAAGAGTTCTAGCTGGCGCTCGACAGGTATCGCATTCTTATCCAAACCAAAAATATAAAGATGTCGCTTATTACTCCAGACGGATTGCATGCTCAGGGTGTGAAATGTCACACACCAAAAAAGAACAACAAAAATGACCTTCATAAAGGTTTAACAAACCCTGATGTAAAAGGTTATTTTGTTAAATTAAGGGGATTCCGAACTCCGGAATAGGAAGTAAGTTCCACGCCTGCACTTCCTATAAACATATTGGCACTGATCTTAATCGGGATACGGTTTTTATCATCGGAAAACCAGGCGGTAATCGAATTTTCCCCATTAAATAATTTATTGTCCGGCATGATGGGTTTCAGCACTATAGCATTGAATTTTCCGGCTTTCGTTCTTACCGTTTCCTTGCCCTTGTAAAGAATTTTTAGCTTATAGAGTGTATCTTCAAAAAATCCTTCCACCGTAATGGTGTCATTCACTTTTACTTTACTGAAATCCTGTGTACGCATAAACATGAAGCCGGCAATAAGATCGCGTACCTGGGGTGGCGCATCATAATATTCAGGCTCTTTAAATTGACCGGTCTTTTGGTTAAGTACCTTTGCTTCAATTTTGCGTGTAGTGTGGTTGAACGTAATTACCTCATCTTTTTTGTATTTACCTTCACGGATTTTTCGATAGGTCATATGGGGCAGTAAAGCAACCGTATCAATATAGGCACCCCATTGATCATTCACATCGGCAACCCAGTTAACCATGCCGGTGGTCTGACCAAAGACATCCACCTTAAAACAATCACGATTATTCATCTTAAAATACCTATCGTGTATTACTGTTGAACCCTTTCCAATGGCAAATATTCCATAACTCATTTTATACTCAAGAACTTCACCCTTTGTAAAGCTCTCATTGCGGACTAATGGAAATATGTCATTTCTACCTGACGTGAAGGACGACAGAACAAGGGCAACGCAAAAATACAATACCAGCCTTTTCATACGATAAAACACACAAAGGTACAAATTCACTATTTCCCGTTAACCCTGACAAAGGGGGTGCCAAAATCTTCACGGGATTGTAACGTACTAGACTGAAACATGGTTTTCGCGCAACGCATCATTTAACGAGGTCTTCTTATCCGTACTTTCTTTTCGTTTCCCAATAATCAGTGCACAGCCCACGGAAAACTCACCGGCAGGAAATTCTTTCACGTAGGATCCTGGAATCACAACCGATCGCTCCGGAACATATCCTTTAAACTCAATCGGTTCGGATCCGGTTACATCAATAATTTTGGAACTTGCTGTTAACACTACATTTGCCCCCAGCACGGCTTCTTTACCAACCCTCACCCCTTCCACAACAATACACCGTGAACCAATAAAGGCATTGTCTTCAATAATTACCGGGGCAGCCTGAACAGGCTCCAATACCCCACCAATACCAACACCACCACTAAGGTGGACATTCTTTCCAATCTGTGCGCAA
>CAZCRJ010000223.1:0-5346 GCA_964501015.1 uncultured Roseivirgaceae bacterium
AGTTTGGGGATACATTTAAAATAGGTCATTCTTTTTCAATTCCAGATTTTTATATCCCTTTAACAAGTTTCCTTTCTCGACATTTTCAAATGAACAATCCTCGATCAGGATATTTTCTACAGGGTATTCTTCTTCAGCTTCGATATATATTCCATATTGTGATTTCTTGCTGGTAACATTCTTCACCTGAATGTTTCTCACCAGCGGATGGTTATCTCCGGTTTCATTGGCATAAAACATATAGATATGGACGATCGCTTCATCCACATCGCCAATGGTTACATTTCGCATATACACATTTTCAATAATGCCACCTCTGCGGGAGTTCGATTTCAAACGCAATGCGCGATCCAGGTACGGACTGCTCATTTCACAATCCTCAGCAAATACATTTCGTACGTTACCCGAAATCTCACTGCCTATCACCACGCCTCCGTGGCCATCTTTCATAATACAGTTTCTTACGATGATATTTTCGCTGGGTACATTTACTCTGCGACCATCGTGATCACGTCCTGACTTAATGGCAATGCAATCATCGCCTGTATCAAATAAACATCCTTCGATCAATACATCTTTTGACGATTCCGGATCGCAGCCATCGCTGTTGGGGCCATGGCTGATGACGGTTACATTGCGAATGGTAACGTTCTCGCTCAGCACCGGGTGAATCACCCACATGGGAGAATCTTTAATCGTCACGCCTTCAATCAATACATTCTTACACTTATACGGTTGAATGAAGTTTGGCCGAAGATAATCACCTTCACCAAAAATACGCTCACTTACCGGTACGCCATCTTCTGCCATTTTCTTAAGTCGTTCATTGGCATCTTTTTGCGTTTGCATGGGATCCTTGACATCGTAGGTCATGCCCGCATGGCTCCACTTTCCCTTCCAATGCCACCAGTGATCTTCATCACCTTGTCCGTTTAACTCACCTTCACCGGTAATCGCAATGTTTTCCTGCTCATAGGCGTAAATCAAAGGTGAATAATTCATCAGTTCCACTGCTTCAAACCGGGTGTATACCTGAGGTAAATATTTTTTCGGATCCTGGCTGAACAATATCACAGCGTCCTTTGATACATGGAGATTCACATTACTTTTCAATTGAATAGCACCACTGGAGAATTTTCCTTCGGGAACCACTACCCTGCCACCACCAGCTTCATGACATGCCTGTATCGCTTTGGCGAACGCATCGGTGCAATCGGTAGTGCTGTCGCCTACTGCTCCGTAATCAGTAACCAGAAAATCCCGATCAGGAAAAGTTGGCGGAATTATACGGGCCAGAATCCGATCGGCTTCAACCCACGGATCTTCCGCTACTGGAGTTGATTTGTTGGAACACTCGACAAACAGAAAAAGGAGCACAAGCAAGCTTACATACTTTTTGGTCATGTTATACTTTTGTTATTTTTTAATAATTCGTTCAACCAAGCTAAGGTTAAGGTTTCGTATTTCTGCCAATACGATCTGAGCAATTTTCCTGGCACCCAATTCACTGAAATGGGTATTATCATTTTTCCCTTCCGGATAATTCGGATGTTCACCAGGTTCCAGTTGAAGGAATAAAACTTTTGAGTGTTCTTCCCCAAACTCCTGGTACAACTGCCGACTTAATTTATCCAGATCAATTAATGGAACATTCAACGCAACCGCTACTTCATGTACCAATGATGAATACTCCTTATGCGTTTCCGCTGCTTTCCCTGTTTTGTCAAAGCGTCTACGGGAAACAGGGGTGAGCAAAATTGGTATTGCCTTCTTACTTCTTGTCTCGGCTACGAATTTACTGAGATTCTTTTTATAGTCATCAGCAGAAGTATAGCGATCAGCTTTTTCCTTTGATTCATCGTTATGACCAAATTGAATAAACACATAATCACCTGCTTTCAACTTATCCGTAACCACTTGCCAGCGACCTTCACGGATAAAGGTGCGTGTGCTTCTTCCATTCATGGCATGATTCTCAACCACTACTGATGAATCAAAAAAATGCGCAAAGGGCATTCCCCATCCTGTTTCTGGATAAGCTGTTATTGCCTTATTGGCCATCGTTGAATCGCCTATCAGGTATACGGTAATTTGTAAAGGTGACGTTACCATTGAAAGCAACGCCACCATACTTAACCCAATAACTGCCTTTTTAATCATACCACTACTAACAATAGCCTATAACCATTTGATTTTAATTCTTCAGCAACCTAAGTGTTTGCATTCCTTTCTTTGTTGTGTACTGAATAAAGTATACTCCGGAAGCTACATCACGTAAATCCATAGAAAATTCTTCAATTCCATCCTGTATCTCAACAACTGAAACATTTATTCCTGTTGTATTGTAAACAGAAACTACTGCGGCTATTGCATCATGGCGCTTAATGGTAAGCCAGTCGTGAACAGGATTGGGAGCGAATGTAAACTGTACAAAAGTTTCGCGTATTGATGTTACCACTTCTGCATCACCGGTAACTGCAGTATTCACCGAAACAGCACCCGGAGATAGATGTGAAATGTTTCCGGAGAATGTACCTCCGGCAGTGGCATTCAGGCGTACTAAAATAGGAGTACTTCCAACTACTCCACCCGTTGGCACAAGTATTAATGGCGCTGAATTGGTACCCCAGGTAGTTCCTCCATCAGACGAAACCTGGAAATTTGTGGGTGGCGTAATGGTTATATTGCCTGTTAGATTGCTGCCCGATACAGTATAGGTTTGGTTATCGGATGGAGTACCGACAGTTTGAGTGAAGCTTTCCAGACTTCCTGTTACCGTTATTAATGGTGTTTGTGGTGGAGCCGTTGCCGTACCGCTTACATTAACAGTAACTGTGGTCGCCCCTGGACTTACATGAGTGAGTGCACCGGAGAACTCTCCTGCTGTTCCCGCATTTAATCTTACCGAGATACTTGTTGAAGCAACAATGCCCTCACTTTGTTGCAGCACTAATGGTGTTGTGCTGGTGAACCAGGTAGTTCCATTTACGGAAATCTCATAGGAATCAGGAGGTGTAATGGTGATGTTATCCGTAAGGTTTGCACCGGAAACTGTATAGGTTTGGATTGCTGATGGTGTACCAATGATTTGAGAAAATGCCGATACGGTACCAACGGTTGTTAGTACTGGGCCGGGCTCATTTGTACCTCCTAAGATGGAGGGCAACGATTTTTGTACAGGAGAATATGCACCGGTCATATCCCAGGCTACCCAATCGATATAACCACCCATGATTGCACCATTGTCGCCATCGCCAAAGCGGAAGTAATTATTGCCACCCGCAGAAACCGGAATTGAAGTGAGTATGGGTGTTGAGCTCTCGTTAACGAAGAGTTGAACTTCTGCATTTGTTTTGGTAAACCTGAAGGTATTCCATTCCGTCATGGTCAGATCGCTTAGGGTTACTGTACCGGTACCCCCTGTGCCGTTGCGCACCTGCGCGCGCTTATCATCGGTGCGAAGCGAAATGCGTGAGCGCGTTGTCGCGAAGTCCATATCCACATCTAAGGCAATAGCTCTTCCTGGTTCTCCCTTCACACGAAACACTACTGTCATTTCTGTTGCCGTCACATTTTGTCTCCACTGATAGCTGGTGAGGGCAGCATCTTCAGCCGGAACCAACAATTTCAATAGGTTGTTTCCCTCAATTTCTGAGTCACTAATTATGGTATTAACACCGTTGAGATTGGTAATTCCCGATGTGACTCCTGATACCACAAAAGGTGACAACGGAAACTCATTAGGCAATTCATTGGCTTCGTACACGCTCCATGTTCCGGTATTCGGGGCAACGGTTGTTGTTCCTGAAACCATTAACCGCTGCGTAATAGCTCCCGGACTGGTGTGCTCAATATCACCTTCATAAAATCCTGCACTAGAAGCATTCAACCGTATGGAAACCGTAGTGTTGGCTACAGCACCATCTGTTTGTGTCAGTACTATTGATGATGCACTGGTTACCCAGGTAATACCATCAGTGGATATTTCAAAAGGTGAAGGTGGTGTAATGGTAACATCGCCTGTAAGACTGAGTGCAGATATGGAATAGGTCTTGACAGGAGAAGGAATGTCCACAATCTGACTGAACGCTGACGGTGATCCGGTGAGAACAATAGATGGCGTAATGGGAGGTACTTCTGCTTCTCCGCTAACGGATAAGCTTACTGATTGCGCTCCATCACTTGTATGCATAATATCTCCCGAATAATTACCTGCTTCAGTTGCATTTAACCTAACCTGAATGGTGGTTGAGGGTACCGCACCATTCTCAGGATTAATAACTAACGCTGTCGAATTTGAAAACCAAGTTGAACCTGCATCAGCAGATACTTCGTAACCGGCAGGAGGAGTAATAATAATTTCCTCTGTTAGTGCACTACCGGAGATCGAATATGTCTGAAGGTCTGATGGAGAGCCGATGAGTTGTGAGAAACTTTGCAACGTACCCGTTACCGCGAGTGTCGGTGTTGGCGGTGTAACTTCCCCTCCTAATAAACTTGCCGGTAAACTGGTTTCCGCAGGAGAAAATCCACCGGAAACATCCCAAACAACAAAGTCGAAATCGGTAGCAATTGTTCTGCCAACACCTTCCACTTGCCCCCAACCATCGCCAAAACGGAAATAATTATTAGCACCAGCTGCGGCCGCTGTACCCGTATAAATAGGATTCGGGTTATCATTTATGTAGAGTGCGGTTTCGTTACCCTTCCGCACAAAACGATAGGTATTCCATTGCAACGGATCAACACCAATAGATCCACCGGTATTGGGTGTACCATTCGGAATCATGAAATCACCGTTAGGAAGTATGCGCATTTGCCAGCGAAGACTATTGAAATCAATGTCCATGTCGAACACCATATCCTTTTCGCTGTCAGTACCTCGTGCTCTTATAACAATAGTTATGTTCTGCAGTCCGGCTGTTACATTCTGTCTCCATTGGTTGTTGTCGTTTGTACCATCACTGTTATCAGTAGTAGTCATACGCAACAGGTTATTTCCTTCTCTATCCGGATCAGGTATAATAGCATTACTAAAAACACCAGTCTGCTGCGAAGTTACAAATGCCGGAGTGAACACATTCGGTAAAACATCCGCTTCATAAATTATCCAGTTTCCAACGGGCACCGTTCCAGGTGCCAACTCAGCTGTTCCTAACACATCTGTTAACACTGGCAACGCGCCTGCAGCGGTATGGGCTATACTTCCCGAATACGTATTCGCTTGCTCTGCATTCAACCGTACATAAATAGGGGTAGTGGTAACACTGCCTGCTGAAGAAGCAATCGTTAATGGATTACCACTATTGAACCACGTTGATTCATTCATTGAAACCTCGAAACCTG